>JAHDCH010000218.1 GCA_020629995.1 Pseudaestuariivita sp.
GGATGACCTGTTGCTCATCACTGCCGATCATGGCAACGACCCGACCTGGGCGGGCACCGATCACACGCGCGAACGGGTGCCGGTGCTGGCCCCCGGCCCGGCGCGGGCGATCGGCCAGGTCGCCTTTGCCGACATCGGCGCCAGCGTTGCGCATCATCTGGGCGTGCCGAACCCCGGACCAGGAAAGAGCTTTTTGTCATGACCCGAGATCCCGAAGCCCCCCTGAGCGAAGAGGACATCGCAGCGGCAATGGACCTGCCCAAGGTCGAGCTGCACATGCATCTTGAAGGGGCCGCGCCGCCTGCGTTCATCCGCGGGCTGGCGAAGGAAAAGAACATTGATATCAGCGGGATCTTCAGGCCGGACGGAGGCTATGCCTATCGCGATTTCGAGCATTTCCTGAGCGTCTACGAGGCCGCCTGCACGGTGCTGACCGGGCCCGAGGAATTCCGCCGTCTGGTGCAGGCCGTGCTGGAGCAGAGCGCGGAAAACGGCGTTGTCTACACCGAGACATTCCTGTCGCCCGATTTCTGCGGAGGCTGCGATCTGGGCGCGTGGCGCGAATACCTTGCCGCCATGCAGGAGGCTGCCGCAGAGGCCGAGGCGCAGAACGGCATCACCCTGCGCGGCATCGTCACCTGCATCCGCCATTTCGGCCCCGAGCAGGCCAAGCTGGCCGCACGCTGCGCCGCCGAGACGGCGGGCGACTGGATCGTCGGCTTTGGCATGGGCGGGGCCGAGAACGCAGGCGAGCAAAAGGACTTTGCCTGGGCCTTTGACGCCGCAAGGGAGGCGGGGCTGAAGCTGACCACCCACGCGGGCGAATGGCGCGGCCCCGAAGAGGTGCGCGCCGCGCTGCAAGATCTGCGCGTCGAACGGGTGGGCCACGGGGTGCGCGCGGCCGAAGACCCGGCGCTGGTCGAAGAGATCGCCGAGCGCGGCGTGACGCTGGAATGCTGCCCGGGGTCGAACGTGTTTCTGGGGGTCTATGACCGGCTGGAGGATCACCCGATCGACCGGCTGCGAAAGGCGGGCGCGCGCGTCACGGTGTCCACGGACGATCCGCCGTTCTTTCACACCACGATGCGCCGCGAATACCGCGACCTGGCGCAGACCTTTGGCTGGGACGCAGACACCCTGCGCGAGGTAAACCAGACGGCGCTGGACGCCGCCTTTTGCGACCCCGATACCCGAGCCCGCATTGCCAAGCTGTTGGAGGCCTGAATGACCGAACACCTGACCATCGTCGATCACCCGCTGATCCAGCACAAGCTGACCCTGATGCGAGAAGTCGACACGCCCACGGCCGTGTTCCGCCAGTGCCTGAGAGAGATCAGCCAGTTGCTGGCCTACGAGATCACCCGCAACCTGGCGATGACCACCCGGCGCATCCAGACCCCGCTGCAGGAGATGGACGCCCCGGAGCTGGCTGGCAAAAAGCTGGCTCTGGTGTCGATCCTGCGCGCGGGCAACGGCCTGCTTGACGGGATGCTGGATCTGGTGCCGTCGGCGCGGGTGGGTTTCGTGGGCCTGTACCGGGACGAAGAGACGCTGGAGCCGGTCGAGTATTACTTCAAGGTGCCCGAAGCGCTGGAGGACCGGTTGGTGATCGCGGTGGACCCGATGCTGGCCACAGGCAATTCCAGCGCCGCCGCCATAGACAAGCTGAAGGAAGCCGGGGCACGCAACATCCGCTTTATGTGCCTGCTGGCCGCGCCCGAGGGCGTTGCCCGGATGAAAGAGGCACATCCCGATGTGCCGATCGTGACCGCGGCGCTGGACAGCCACCTGAACGAGATGGGCTATATCGTTCCGGGGCTGGGTGATGCGGGTGATCGGATGTTTGGCACTAAATAAGCCTTTTCAAGCGCCTGCGGGCGTTGCCTTACGCGCGGAATCGTTGCATCCTTGGCCCCAAGAAAGCCTGGGGAGGCCGATATGTTTCATGGGTTCAAGGGTGTCGCGCTTGGCGCGGCGCTGCTGGCGGCAGGTGCCGCGCACGCGCAATCGCTGAAAAACGCGGATCAGCCGGCCGAGTTTCCGCCGGCGTCCTATACCGCCAAGCAATACGTGGACAGCAAAGGCTGTGTCTATGTGCGCGCCGGGATCGACGGCAACACCACATGGGTGCCGCGTGTCAGCCGCGCCCGGACCCAGATTTGCGGCCAGACACCATCGCTTGCGCCCGAGACGCGCGTCGCGGCGGCCCCCGCCCCCGCGCCCGAGGCCCCGGTGATCGAGATCACGCCCGAACCCACGGTGCCCGTGGTCGCCCCCGCGGCCAAACCCAAGCCAAAGCCGGCCCCGCGCGTCGTGGCCAAGCCGAAGCCGGCGCCGAAACCGGCGCCCAAGGTCATCGCCCGCGCGCCCAAGGTCGTGCATCAGCCCGTGATCCAGGCGCCTGCCGTCGCACCGGGCTGCGGCGCATCGGCCCTGTCGCAGCAATACCTGACCCATTCCAAGCGCGCCGTGCGCTGCGGCCCGCAGGCCGGAGGCCACGGAGCCGCGGCAATCGCGGGCGCCAGCGGAGGCGCAACGCTGAGCTATGGCACGGCGCAGCCGCAGGTCGTGCAGGGCGGCCAGCCCGGCATCCGCGCCAAGCGCCACGCCCAGGCACTGGGCCTTGCCCCCACCGCCACGGCCAACCCCCACGCGCTGGTGGTGCCCAAGCACGTCTACAAGCAGAACGTCGAAGAACAGCAGCACACGCTGCACGTCCCCAAGGGCTATCGCCCCGCATGGGAAGACGACCGCCTGAACCCGCGCCGGGCCTATGGCACGCTGGCGGGCAAGCAGCAGATGGATCTGGTCTGGACCCGCACCGTGCCGCGCCGCCTGATCGACGCCAAGACGGGCCGCGACGTGACCGCCGAGCTGCCCTGGCTGTTCTATCCTTTCACCTCGAAGGCGCAGCTGGATGCCGCACGTCTGGCGATGGCGCAGGGCAAGCAGGTCAAGGTCAAGGTGCGGCACGCAAACACGGCGCATGTCTCGACCAAGTCGGTGCAGCCCAAGGCGCCCAAGGTCGTGCGCAAGGCGCAGACCACCGTGCGCGCCACGCCGCAAAAGCCCGCAGCCGCAGCCAGCCACCGCTTTGTGCAGGTCGGCACCTATGGCAACCCGCAGAACGCCCGCAACGCGATCCGCAAGCTGCAGCAGATGGGCCTGCCGGTGAAGATCGGCAAGGTGACCCGCAAGGGCCGCCCGCTTGAGATCGTGCTGGCCGGGCCTTTCCGCAGCCAGGCGAACCTGCAACGCGCCATGAGCGCCGCGCGCCGCGCGGGCTTTGGCGACGCGATCTACCGCAAATAAGCGCGGATCCTCAGCCCAGCTCGGCCGCCCACGCGGCGGCCGCGCGCTGAATCAGGCGCAGCGCCCCGTCAAAGTCGCGGGTGTAATAGGGATCGGGCACGGCGATGCCGGTGTCGGGCGCGGGCAAAGGATCGGTCATCAAAGCCAGCCGCGCATGGCCGGTGCCGGGGTCCAGCGCCTGCAGATCGGCGAGGTTGTCTGCATCCATGGCAAGGATCAGGTCAAAGCGCCCGAAATCCGCCACTGACACCTGCCGCGCGCGCAGGCCCGACAGGTCCAGCCCGGCGGCACGGGCCGCCTCTTGCATCGGGCCATAAGGCGGTTTGCCAATGTGCCAGCCACCGGTGCCCGCGCTGTCGAGCGTGACACTGTCCGGCAGGGCGGCACGCAAGGCGGCCTCGGCGGTCGGAGAGCGGCAGATATTGCCCAGGCAGACGGTCAGGATGCGCATGGGCCGGAACATGACAAGGGAGACGCGAGGATGCAACGGATCGTGGTGCTGACAGGGGCCGGAGTGTCGGCGGAAAGCGGATTGTCGACCTTTCGCGGGGGCGGAGGCCTGTGGGACAATCACCGGGTCGAGGATGTGGCCACGCCCGAAGCCTTTGCCCGAGACCCGGACCTGGTTCAGAGGTTCTACAACGAGCGCCGCGCCAAGGCCCGCGAGGTGCAACCCAACGCCGCGCATACCGCACTGGCACAGCTGGCGCGCGCCGATGGCGTGCATCTGACACTGGTGACGCAGAACGTGGATGGCCTGCACGAAGCGGCAGGCTCGCCCCGGGTGATCCACATGCACGGAGCGCTGGACGGGGCGCTGTGCGCAGCCTGCGACCACCGCTGGCCCGCGCCGCTGGTGATTGACGGCTCAACGCCCTGCCCTGCCTGCGGCGCAAAGGCCGCGAGGCCCGACATCGTGTGGTTCGGAGAGGTGCCCTACCACATGGACGAAATCGCCGAGGCGCTGGGACAGGCCGACATCTTTGCCGCGATAGGCACCTCGGGGCGGGTGTACCCCGCGGCCGGGTTTGTCGATTACGCCAGCGCGCAGGGCGCGACCTGCATCGAGTTCAACCTTGATGCGTCCGAGGTCGCCCAAAGCTTTGACGACCACCGCATCGGCCCCGCGACCCAGACGGTGCCCGCCTGGATCGCAGAGGTGACGGGCTAGCCGTCAGTCGTGGGAATGGCCGTGGTCATCGCCATGGCTGTGGCCATGTCCGTGCTCCTGGCCGTGCGCGTGGGTCTTGCCGGTGCCGGCGGTGTCCTCGTGCAGGTCCTTGGCGTCGTGCATGGCGCGGCCATGTTCATTGCGCGTCAGATCGCCCAGCACCACAAAGGTCACGTCACCCGCCTGTTCAAAGGTCAGGGTCAGCGTCACGGGCGCGCCCTGGATGATCGAGGTGGTGAGGCCCATCATCATCACATGGTTTCCGCCACGCGCCAGTTTCAGGGTGCCGCCAGCGGGGATGGCAAAGCCTTCGGTGACCTCGCGCATGCGCATGACGCCGGCTGCGTCCTCGCTGTGGGTGTGCAGCTCGGTCCGGGCGGCCACGTTCGAGGCGGCGGCGATCAGGCGGTCATCGGTGGTGCCGGTGTTTTCGATCACCAGAAAGGCTGCCCCGGCCTTGGCGTTGGGGGTCGAGGCGCGGGCATAGCCGTCCAATATCCGCAATCCGGTATCTGTCACCGCGACGACATGGGGGGCGGCCATGGCGGAGGTGTCTTTGGCGGCGGGGT
>JAHDCH010000219.1 GCA_020629995.1 Pseudaestuariivita sp.
CTGACCCCTGTTGCGCCCTCAACATTAGCAAATTGCCTTTTTCACGATAGAAACCATCCCGAACAACTCGGGGCCCTTTGTGTCAGTATTTTCGCAGATTGACGCCAAACTGCGTCAGTGTTGACGCTAAAGAGGATCGGAGTTATGAAATTGTTGCGCAGAATTGTGCGACTGTAGCGAAAATTTCACGGAGCACTCTGTGCACATGGCGAATCTTGCCCGGCCTCCTAAAAATTCCTCCGCAGAGGCGCCAAATCCTTCGGAATTGCGCAACATGTTGGGGGAAAACCTGCGCATTTTGTGTCAGGATGCTCCGTCTATCTCGGCTTTGTGCCGCGAACTGGGCATCAACCGGACCCAGTTCAACCGATATCTGTCGGGCGAAAGCTTTCCGCGCCCGGACGTTCTGCACCGAATCTGCCAGTTTTTTGACGTTGATGCACGGATTTTGCTCGAGCCTGTCGCCGACGCGCGTCAAACGGACTCGGATGTGCTGCATCATCCCGACCTTAAGGAATTTGTCGGATCGGGCTTTACCAAGCTCAGCGAAGAAGAGTTTCCGTCGGGCTTTTACCGCTTTTCGCGGCAAAGCTTTGTGGATGACGGCAGCTATGTGCAGGGCATGATCTATGTCTACCGCACTGCCAATTATGCTCTGCTGCGCGGGATGGAGCCAAAGGTGGCCATGGCCCAGCAGGGACTGCCTCTTGATGTGCGCGCGCGCGAATACCGCGGGTTTCTGCTGCCGCAGGAAGGCGGCATCGCTGCGCTGGTGTCGCGCCGCAACGCGATGACCTGTTCGTTCAACTTTCTGGCGCGGGTTCCGTCCTTTGAAAACAATTTCTGGGAAGGCTATGCCGCCCGCACCGTCCGAGAAGGCGTGTCGGGCCTGCGTGTGTCGCGTCTGGTGTATGAACATCTGGGCACACGGATCGGGCCGGTTCTGGACGCGGCCCGGGCGACCGGGTTCTGTCAGCTTGAGGATCTGCGCCCCTATCACAAGACGTTGCTGCGCGCCGGGCAGCCCTTTCGCTAAAGCACCGGCGGTCTGGCGGTTGGCCAGTCCGTGGCGCGGTGCCATGTCTCGGCCATGCCGATCAGCGCCGCATCGCTGCCCCGTGCGCCGATCAGCTGCAGGCCCATCGGCAGGCCCTTGGGCCCGAACCCCGCAGGCACAGCAACGGCAGGCACGCCGATCAGGCTGGCCGGAATCACGACTTCCATCCAGCGGTGATAGGTGTCCATCTGCACGCCCGCGATCTCGGCCGGATGGATCAGCTGCGCGTCAAAAGGCCAGCACTGAGCCGTTGGCAACGCCAGAACGTCAACTTCGGCAAACAGCGACGCGGCCGTTGCAAACCAGTCTGACCGAATGACGCTGGCTCTGTGCACATCCATCGCGCTCAGGCCCAGCCCGGTTTCGATTTCCCACCGGGCGGCGGGCTTGAGCGCGGCGCGCGTGGCCTCATGTTCAAAAAGCGGTCCAAGCCCGCCAGCGATGGCCCAGCTGCGCAATGTGACCCAGGCGGACCACAGCGCCTGGGCCGAGAATGGCGGTGGCAGCTCGACCACCTCGAACCCCAGGCCGCGCATCTGGTCCAAAGCCGCCTGGCAGGTCTCCAGAACGCCGGGTTCCATTGGGTAGGCGCCTCCCCAATCGCCCAGCCATCCGATCCGCCCCGTGCGCGGTGCGGCGTCCTGCGCAGCAAAAGTTCCAGCGCCATGCGGCTGTTCGGGATCCGGCCCCGCCATCACCTCGAGCAGTGCCGCCAGCCCCGCCGGGCTGCGCGCCATCGGCCCGTTGGTTGCCAATTGGTGCAGGAAACTGTCACCCTTGCGCGCGCTGGGGACCAGACCAAAGCTGGGCCGCATCCCGTAGACATTGCACCACCCCGCCGGGTTGCGCAGCGATCCCATCATGTCGGACCCGTCCGCGATCTCGAACATGCCGCAGGCCAGCGCCGCTGCCGCGCCGCCCGAAGATCCACCCGCCGAAAGCGCCACGTCATACGGGTTACCCGTCAGCCCGTGCACCGGATTGAACGTGTGGCTGCCCAGGCCAAATTCCGGCGTGTTGGTCTTGCCGATCACGATCGCACCGGCCGCCCGCATCCGCGCCACGAACAGGTCATCCGCCTCGGCCACCTGCCCTGCAAACAGCGGCGATCCCATGCTGGTCGGCAGCCCCTTGGCATTGGCCAGATCCTTGATGGCCACGGGCACGCCCGCCAACGGCCTCGTGTCGCGCGGGGCCTCGCGCGCCTCGGCCATCAGCGCATCACGGGACCGCAGCGACACGGCCGCGTTGACCGGGCCGTTGCAGGCCGCAATCCGGTCCAGCGTGGCCTCCATGACAGAGGCCGCGTCCGGAGCGCAGTCAAGGCGCCCGGCGATCTGGTCAAGTAGCGGTGAAGTCATGAACGCACCTTTCGGCAAAGTACGCCCATGCTGCGGCGCGGATCAGCGGCTTGCAAGGCTTTCGCGCAAGGTCTGGTATCGCGTGATCGCAGATGGTGCAGGGTGCGCCTTATCCGTATGGGCAAGGACAATCTGATCCACCCTGCGCGTGGCCGACGGAAACCATGACGCCCGGGACCCAAGCGGCGTGTCATCGGCGGGCGCATCGCAGGGCAGCGGCACGATCAGCAGGACCCGGCGGGCGGCATCCCATATGGGATCGGCCTTGGGAGCCGCAGAATGCACTGCCTGCAGCATTTTGCGCGACAACACCAGTTTGAGGGCAAAGTGCCGCCCGTCACCCACCTCGTCCCGGCCAACCCAGTTGGGCCGCTGGTAAAGGCACATCCAACTGGCCGCATCCGGACGCAGCAAGGGATGTTGCTCGATCCGCACGTCCCAAAGCCCGTTGGTCGGGCGCACCGGCAGATCGGCGTACCACCGGATTTTCTCATCCCGGTAGAGATGCGCAGCCGCGATGGGACTGCGCCCGCGCGGCGCAGCTTCAACGCCCTGCAAGACGTTGATCGCGGCATAGCCCTGGCCCGCGCCCGAAAATTCCCCCGCCGCAACACTGTCAGTGATCAGGCCCGTGACATTCGGCAGATCGGTCGGAGGCCGGGGCGGCGCGTCTCCGGTGCTGTGGTGCAGCTCCCAGCCCTGCGCATGCATGCTGGCCTTGTAGGCGGTGATTTGCGCGTCATGCGCCGCGTCGGTCATCCTGCCCCTGCCACCTTCTGTTGCAGCGGACGGCTGCGGTCAGTCTTCGGCCCGGGCGTCTGCCCGGCTTTTGCCAGCCACATCCTGCGCCAGCGTCGCGGCCATGAACCCGTCCAGATCCCCGTCCAGCACACCCTTTGTGTCGGCCGTTTCAAAGTTGGTCCGCAGGTCCTTGACCATCTGGTAGGGCTGCATCACGTAGCTGCGGATCTGGTTGCCCCAGCCCGCGTCGCCCTTGGCCTCGTGCAGCTCGTTCACCACGGCGCTGCGCTTGTCCAGTTCAAGCTGGTAGAGCCGCGATTTCAGCGCCTTCATGGCGATGTCGCGGTTCTGGTGCTGCGATTTTTCAGAACTGGTCACCACGATGCCCGTGGGCGCGTGGGTGATCCGCACGGCGGAATCGGTGGTGTTCACGTGCTGGCCGCCCGCGCCCGAGGACCGGTAGGTGTCGATCCGGATGTCGGCGGGGTTCACTTCGATCTCGATGTTGTCGTCGATCACCGGATAGGCGCCCACGGCAGCAAAGGACGTCTCGCGCGTGCCCTTGCCAAAGGGCGAGATGCGCACCAGCCGGTGCGTGCCGGTTTCGGACTTGAGCCAGCCATAGGCGTTGTGGCCCTTGATCTGGTAGGTGACCGATTTGATCCCCGCTTCAGTGCCGGGTGTCTCTTCTTGCAGTTCGACGGAATAGCCGCGCCGTTCGGCCCAGCGGACATACATGCGTGCCAGCATCGACGCCCAGTCGCAGGCCTCGGTCCCGCCTGCGCCGGACTTGATCTCGAGAAAGCTGTCGTTGGCATCCGTCTCGCCATTCAGCAGCGCTTCGAGCTCTTTCTGTGCGGCCTTGTCCTGCAGCGCTTTCAGCGCCGCTTCGGCATCGGCGACGACCTCCTGGTCCTCTTCCATCTCGCCCAGCTCGATCAGCTCGATATTGTCGGCAAGGTCCTGTTTGATCCCGTCGTGGGTGGCGATCTGGTCGACCAATGTCTGCCGTTCGCGCATCACCTTTTGCGCATGCGCGGGATCGTTCCACAGATCGGGATCCTCTGCGCGCGCGTTGAATTCTTCCAGCCGGTGATCCGCCGTGTCGCGGCCCATGCGCTGCGCGAGCAGCTCGAGCGATTTGCCAATCTCGTCAACGATGTTCTGAATTTCCGCGCGCATGGCTGCCCCCTGACTTGTGGCCCCTAGATAGGGGTCCGGGCCCACCGGACGCAAGGGGGCACAGGTCCGAGCCCCCCTGCCCTGCGCCGCCTAGAACAGGCCGCCCGACGTCAGAGTGCCGAACGAAGCCTTCGGCCCCACCGTCGCCTTTTTGCCGGTCGCGGTGGTGACTTCCTTGGCGGCGGGCTGAGCGCCGTTCTGGAACAGGTCAAAGTTCGACCCCATCGCAAAGCCACCGTCAAAGGTGATGCCGAAGACAGGCGTTTCGCCTTCGCGGAAACATTCGGCGACCACGTTGTCACCCTTGGCGCCATCGCTGAGGCGGGCGCCGGTGAAGCGGTCGATATTGATGAATTCACAGCCCTCGGGCACGCTGAACTTGCCGCCGCCGAATTCCTTGATCGCCTCGCGCATGAACCGCTGGAACACCGGCCCGCATTGCGCGCCGCCGCCGGCACCCTTGCCCATGGGGCGCGGGTCGTCATAGCCGATGTAGCAGCCCGCCACGATATTGGACGAAAAGCCCACGAACCACGCGTCCTTTTCATCGTTGGTGGTGCCGGTCTTGCCCGCCACGGGCACGCCGAGGTTGATCGTCTTTTTCGCGGTGCCCCGGTCGATCACGCCTTCCATCATGGCGGTCAGCTGGTACGCCGTGACCGGGTCCATCACCCTCTCGCGCTTGGAGATGATGCGCGGGCCGCGCC
>JAHDCH010000220.1:0-1670 GCA_020629995.1 Pseudaestuariivita sp.
CGAGGTAATCCGACCGAAGGCCCAGCGCCGTCTTGCCGATCAGCCAGGCCGCGCCAGCGGCCAACAGACCGCCGACCGGCCAGGCCAGCAGCACAAACGGGTCCGCCCGCTGCAGCTCATCGGGCGACCGGTTTGAGGCAAAGAAATTCAGCCCGCCCAAGTAGCCGGTCGAGGCAGGGTCCACCGCCTCAACAGCGGATTTCGCCGGGTCCAGCAGCAGCCGGTAGATCACGAACCCGCCGATCAGAATGCCCAGCACCACCAACGTCCGCACACGCCCCGCGCCGATGCGCATATAGGCCAGCACCGCCGCCGTCACCGTCATCGCGCCCATCACCAGCGCAAGCAGCAAGCGCGGCCCGCCCGCGTCCCACGCCTCGGGCACCGGTGGCTGCCCGATCAGTACCACCGCAAGCCCGCCCAGCGCGACGAACCCCATAATCCCGACATTGAACAGCCCCGCAAATCCCCATTGCAGGTTCACCCCCAGCGCCATGATCGCACTGACCAACCCCATGTTCAGGATCAGCAGGGCCGAGTTCCAACTTTGCACAAAGCCGGTCCCAATGATCAGAGCAGCCACTAGCCCAAACAGAAAAGGTACACGCATCGCATCGCTCATACCGATTTCCCCGCGAAAAGCCCGGTGGGTTTGAACAGCAGCACGACGACGAGAATCGCGAACGAGACTGCAAATTTGTAATCCGTGGTCAAAAGCTGCGCGAGCCCGCTCGGGGCCAGAGCATCGGGCAGCACATAGCCCGCCACCTTCTTCCACGCGTAGGTGATCGTGACCTCGGAAAAGGCGACGACAAACCCGCCCGCAATCGCGCCCACCGGGTTGCCTAAGCCCCCCACGATGGCGGCGGCAAAGATCGGCAGCAGCAGCTGCAGGAACACGAACGGTTTGAACGTCTTGTCGAGCCCGTAAAGCGTGCCCGCCACCGTCGCCAGCGCGGCCACGATCAGCCAGGTCACCATGACCACGCGTTCGGGATTGATGCCTGACAGCAGCGCCAGATCCTCATTGTCGGAATAGGCGCGCATGGATTTGCCCGTGCGCGTGCGGTTCAGGAACCAGAACAGCAGCGCCACCACGATCACGGCGGTCACCAGCGTCAGGCCTTGTGTGGTCTTGATCGCCAGCCCTTCGCGCAGGCCTGTCATCTGTTTGAACTCGCGGGCCGAGATGATGAACCGCTCGCCATCGGCAAAGCGCTGCTCGCCAGGGCCGATCACAAATCGCACCAGCCCGTTCATGATGAACATCACGCCCAGGCTGACGATCACAAAGATCACCGGCTTGGCCTTCTGCTCGCGGTAAAAGCGATACACAACACGGTCCGTGGCCAGCAAGAACGCGGCACAAATCGCAATCGCAAAGGGCAGCGCCAGCAGCGCTGTGGGCAGCGGCCCCGCGCTGATCCCCATGCCCTGAAAGGCCCAGGTGATCAGGATCGCAAACATCGTCCCAAACGCCATCGTGTCGCCGTGGGCAAAGTTCGAAAACCTCAGGATCCCGTAGATCAGCGTCACCCCCAGCGCGCCCAGCGCCAGCTGCGCGCCATAGGCCGTCGCCGGGATGATCACAAAGTTCGCCAGCGCAACGATGGCATTCAGAAAGTCGATCATTCGCAGGTTCCCGCGTAGCTGACCATCTGGATGCCGTC
>JAHDCH010000220.1:1770-5035 GCA_020629995.1 Pseudaestuariivita sp.
GCATTGCGCCCCTGGACCAGCACATAGCCTTTGTCTGCAATCTCAAGCGCTTGGCGCGCGTTCTGTTCAACCATCAGGATCGGAATCCCTGTCCGGGCCACCTCGATGATCCGGTCAAACAGCTCATCCATCACGATAGGGCTCACACCCGCCGTTGGCTCATCCAGCATCAGCACCTTCGGCTCGGTCATCAGCGCCCGGCCCACGGCCACCTGCTGGCGTTGCCCCCCCGAAAGCTCACCTGCCGGCTGGCGCCGCTTGTCCTTCAGGATGGGAAACAGCTCGTACACCTGCTCCATCGTCGTCTTGATGTCATCGCGCCGGATAAAGGCCCCCATCTCGAGGTTTTCCTCAACGGTCATCGAAGTAAAGATGTTCGACGTCTGCGGCACAAACCCCATGCCCTTCAGCACCCGGTCCTGCGGGCTGAGCGTGGTTATATCCTCGCCATCGAGCCGGACCGCGCCTTGCCTCACGTCCAGCATGCCAAACACGGCCTTCATCGCTGTTGACTTGCCTGCTCCATTCGGGCCGACGATCACGGCGATCTCTCCGCGCTCTACCGCCACGGTGCAGTCATGCAGGATGTCCGGCCCCCGGCCGTAGCCGCCCGTCATCGCATCGCCGATCAAAAATGGCTCACTCACCGCGCCCGTCCTTCTTCTGGCCGGAAATATCCCGGGGGGCGTTGAAAATTCCCGAATTTTCAACGTGGGGGGCTGGCCCCCCGCACTGGCCGGCCATCATGCGTCCACCTTGTCTTTGTTCTTGAGCCCGGTGCCCAGATAGGCCTCGATCACCTGCTCGTTGGCCTTGATCTCGGCAAGCGTGCCTTGCGCCAGCACCTTGCCCTCGGCCATGCAGATGACCGGGTCGCACAGGCGGCCGATGAAATCCATGTCGTGCTCGATCACCACAAAGGTATAGCCACGCTCGCGGTTCAGGCGCAGGATCGCGTCGCCGATGGTGTTCAGCAAGGTCCGGTTCACGCCCGCGCCCACTTCGTCCAGGAACACGATCTTGGCGTCCACCATCATGGTCCTCCCCAGCTCCAGCAGCTTTTTCTGACCGCCCGAAACCTGGCCCGCCTTGTGATCGGCCAGATGTTCGATCGTCAGGAACTCGAGCACCTCGTCAGCCTTCGCGGCCAGTGCCCGTTCTTCGTCGGCGATGCGCTTGCGGCCCACCCACGTGTTCCACAGCGTCTCTCCCGATTGTCCGCCGGGCACCATCATCAGGTTCTCGCGGCAGGTCATCGTGTGAAATTCATGCGCGATCTGGAACGTGCGCAGCAGCCCTTTGTGGAACAGCTGGTGCGGCGGCAGGCCGGTGATGTCTTCACCCGCCATGGTCACGCGGCCCGATGTGGGGGCATGCACGCCTGCGATCACGTTGAACAGCGTGGTCTTGCCCGCGCCATTGGGTCCGATCAGCCCGGTGATTGACCCGGCCTTGATCTCGAGCGAGGCACCATCCACCGCGCGAAAGCCGCCGAACTGCTTCACGATGTTGTCGACAACGATCATGTTGGGACCACCCGTCAAAAAGTAGGGTGGGCACAGCTGCCCACCCATGTCTTGGTCTTGCGTCAGATCAGCGGTACTTGGCCGTGGTGATCTTGCCGCCTTCGATGACGATCTGGCGGTAGTTGCCCGCGCTTTCGCCGGGGCCGATCAGCTCGACCGCGGTCGCGCCGACATAGTCGATGTCACCGCCGTCGGCGAGGATCTGCAGGGCCTTGGCCAGCTCGCCGGGGAAGATCTGCTCGCCCGGTGCGTTGGCCACGTCCATGACGTTGTTCTTGTAGACCTGCGGGTCGTCGCTGCCTGCGGCCTGCATGGCCAGCATGATCAGCGCCGCTGCGTCATACGATTCCGGCGTGAAGGGCGAGGTCGCGTCAAACGCATCGCCCACCATTTCGGTGAACATCGCCGCGCCGTTGCTGTCGGTGCCCGGGTGTTGACCGGTCGAGCCTTCGATCTCGTCGCCGAAGTTCTCTTCGAGCTTGGCGCCGATCATCCCGTCGGGGAAGTGGAACGTGTCAAACGCGCCCGAGTCGATGGCCGCGCGCACGATGCCCGAGCCGCCCTGATCGACGTAGCCCGCAACCACCAGACGGTCGCCGCCTGCCGCTGCCAGCGCGCCGACTTCGGCCGAATAGTCAGCCTTGCCGTCTTCGTGTGCCGCCGAGATGGTGACCGTGCCGCCAGCCGCTTCGAAAGCTGCCTGGAACGCATCAGCCAGACCTTTGCCGTAGTCGTTGTTGGTATAGGTCACCGCGACTTCTTTGATGCCTTCTTCGATCAGCACTTCGGTCATCACGACGCCCTGACGCGCGTCCGACGGTGCGGTGCGGAAGAACAGGCCGTTGTCTTCGTTGTTGTTGTGCGACAGGCCCGGCGAGGTGGCCGAGGGCGAGATCATGACAACACCGTTCGCAACCGCGACGTTGTTGAGGATCGCACCGGTCACACCCGAGCAGTCCGCGCCCATGATGCCTTTGACGCCATCCGAGGTCACCAGACGCTCGGCGGCGGCGGTGGCCGCGGCGCTGTCGATGCAGGTCGAATCCGCGCGCACGCCGGCAACCGATTTGCCGCCCAGCAGCAGGCCTGAATCGGTAACTTCTTTCATGGCCAGTTCGGCGCCGTCGCCCATCGAAGGCGTCAGCGATTCAATCGGGCCGGTGAAGCCCAGGATGATGCCGAGGTTGATGTCAGCGCCATGACCGTCGGCAAAGGCCGCCCCGGTCAGCGCAACGCTTGCGGCCGAAGCCAGCAGCAGGTTTTTCATGTTTTTCTCCCATGTTGGATTCTGTTGATCCGGACGGAAGGTTAAGCGGCTTGGCGCTGAAAGGGAAGCGGATCGACCACGCAGCGGTGGTCATTCAGATCAAAGCGCTTAAATACCTCCGCAACTCAGGCCTTTTTCCTTTCAGGAGCGTGTCCATGTCTCTGCACTCCCGCCTTGTCCTTGCGTTTGGTCTTGCCATGGCGCCGTTTGCCGCCGCAGCGGAAACCCCGCTGCCCACCAGTTCGCTGAATGTCGAGCAGGTGGCAGATGGGTTCGATCAGCCTTGGGCAGTTGCGATCCTGCCAGACGGTGAGGGCTTTCTGGTGACCGAACGCAGCGGCACGCTGCTCTGGGTGCGTGCGGACGGCTCCCGCGCCGAAGTGTCCGGCGTGCCCAAGGTCAAGGACGTGGGGCAGGGCGGCCTGCTGGACGTCGTGATCGCCCGGGACTTTGCCGAAACGCGCCGCGTCTT
>JAHDCH010000221.1 GCA_020629995.1 Pseudaestuariivita sp.
GGCTTTGACATCGACGAAGCCGTCGCCCTCCTGCACTCGGTCCGGGGCCTCAACATCATCGGCGCCGACATCGTCTGCATGATGCCCACCAAGGACGCGCCCAACCAGATCACCGCGCTTACGGCCACTGCTCTGATGTTCGAAATGATCTGCCTGATGGCCGAACCCCGATGACCGATCCCACCGGGCCGGACCCCGCTGCGAGGCGCGCGCGCAAGGGCGCGATGAGCGCCACCGCCGCGCTCGAGCGGGGATTTGGCGATGCGGTCCGCTCTCGCCTTCCGCATATCCCCGCCGAACTCCTGATGTTCGTCCTGAAACAGGGCTGGGCCGCGCTCTTCGGCGGGCTGCTCCTGATTGGCATCATCCTGTCGGACGCGCTCTGGAACGACGCCTGGCCGCTCCGCCGCTACGATGCGCTCTTCCTTTACGCCATCACCCTTCAGGCGCTGTTCCTGGTCTTCAAGCTCGAAACCTGGGCCGAAGCCCGCGTGATCCTCCTGTTCCACCTCACCGGCACCGCGATGGAGCTCTTCAAGGTTCAGGCCGGCAGCTGGGCCTACCCGGAACCGGGCGTCCTCAAACTCATGGGCGTGCCTCTTTTCTCAGGCTTCATGTATGCCTCGGTCGGGTCCTACATCGCGCGCGTGATCCGCATCTTCGACATGCGGTTTGCGCCCTATCCGCCGTTCTGGACGACGCTGTTGCTGGCCGCGGCGATCTACGTGAACTTCTTCGCGCATCACTTCCTGCCCGACATCCGCCTCGCCCTCTTTGCCGCCACCCTCTTGCTCTACCTGCGCACCCGCGTCTGGTTCACCATCGGGCGCTCCGCCTACTGGATGCCCCTGCCACTTGCGGCCTTTCTTGCGTCCTTTGCTCTCTGGGTGGCCGAAAACGTCGGCACCATGACCGGCACATGGATCTATGCCGGGCAGGCCGATCTCGAACTTGTCAGCTTTGCCAAGATGGGGTCCTGGTACCTTTTGCTCTACGTCAGCTTCGTGACCGTGACGCTGGTGTTCCGCGACGCTCTGTCGTCCGCTCCGGTCACACCCAGCCGCGCCACACCGCCAACGCCACCAGCGCCGCCGCAATCACGCTGAAATTCACCGCGTTCACGCCCAGCACGCCCAGCACATAGCCCTTCAGCCGGTCGTTCGGGTCCACCGCCTCCAGATGCGTCAGCGCCTGGCGATAGGCGCGGTCAATCTCGCCTGGGTCCATCCGCAGGCCAACCTTGGGGTGCCGCGCCATGATCTCGGCCCGCTCGACCTCCAGCACCGCGCGGCGCACCTTGCGGGGCAGCCTGCGCCCGGCCTTGCGCCGCCGCGCGGCCAGATCTCGCCCCCGCGCGCCCATCTTGCGTTCCAAAAGCCGGCTCAGCACCCGCGCCTTGCCCTGAATGTCCGAAGGATCCACCATGGCCGCACCTTACCCGCAGGCCAGCGGCGGCCTCAACAGGTCTGGCAAGGTTTCGTTAACCGCGCTAGGACAGGCCCATGCTGCATACCATTTCCCATGGCACCCGCCGGCCCGGCATCCCGCCTGCGCTGATCGTTCACGGCCTCTACGGCTCGGCCCGCAACTGGGGTGTGATTGCCAAGCGCCTGTCGTCCGAAACGCAGGTGGTTGCCGTTGATATGCGCAACCATGGGCAGAGCCCGCATCTGCCCAGCCACAGCTATACCGACATGGCCGCCGACCTCGCCGCCGTGATCGAGCATCTGGGTGCGCCCGCTGCCGTGATCGGCCATTCGATGGGCGGCAAGGCGTCCATGGTCCTGTCGCTGACCCGGCCCGAGCTGGTCTCTCGCCTGCTGGTCGCCGACATCGCGCCGGTGACCTACAGCCATACCCAGCTGCCCTTCATCCGTGCCATGCAGGCCGTCGATGTGGGGGCCGTGACCACCCGCGGCGATGTTGACGCCCAGCTGGCCACCAGCGTGGACGATCCCACCCTGCGCAGCTTCTTCACCCAATCCTTCGATCTGGCGTCGCGCAGCTGGCGGCTCAATCTCGATGTGCTGGCCGCCGAGATGGACAAGATTATCGGATTTCCCGAGATTTCAGGCGTTTACACCGGCCCCACGCTGTTTTTGTCGGGGGCCGATAGCGATTACGTCACGCGTGACCATCGCCCCACGATCACCGGCCTTTTCCCCTCGGCCCGGTTCGCGAAAATTCCCGGTGCGGGACATTGGCTGCATGCTGAAAAACCGCGCGAATTCGAAGCTGCGGCGCGCGCCTTCCTGCTGGCCTAAGGCCGGTCAGGCGCCCCGGCACATCACTTCGGCGGTCTTGCCGAATGCCTTGTACTTTTTCCAGAACACCTCGTGGCTGGCATTGTCCGATTGCCGGATCACCTGCGCTTTGTGCGGGTCTTTGAAAAAGCGGGCCGCCAGCTTTTGATCGGACCGGGTGAGGGTCTGGTTCGCGACCTGCTGAATACAACCACAAAGCGATCTGGACGCCGCCTTGCGGTCCGCCTTCAGGCACGCGCGGGTGATCACTCCCGCTTCGGCCACCTGCGGCAAAGCCGGCACGCTCACCGCTGCCATCGCCGCCACCAAAATCCATGTCCGCACCATGCCTGCTCCTTCTTTGCGAAGTGTTTGCCATAGTATAGCGCAGCGCGGCGATTGGGGCCAGTTCGCTTGGTAATTCGGCGCATTCCTGCCGATTGTTTACAGGGTCTCTGCGCGCGACCGGGCGTAGGCGCGAAAGGCCTCGACCTCGTCCTGTGGCGCGTCGCATCCCGTGAACACCTTCAGGTACATGGGCATCCTCAGCAGCCGTTCTTCGATCGGCTCGCGCAGATCCGCGTCGTTGTAGCCGATCTGCATGTAATACAGCGCCCGCGCCCGCGCCTCGGCCTCGAGCGTTTCATAGCCGAACCGCGTGAACATGCCGGTCAGCGCGCCAAGGCGCGCCGCGTCGCCCGCATCCACCACCCGCGATACCGCGCCCGACCGCCGCGCCCAGTCGCGCACGGCGAAATCCAGCGGGATGTTGAACAGCTCGGGGTCGATGACGCAGTGCCAGACATTGCACACGGCGGCCGTGATCGTTGGGGCAGGGGCCTCGGCCTGCGCCACCATCGCGGCGGTGTTCGTGGCCTGCCAATGCGCCAGCAGCGTGTCCAGCAATTGCTGCCGGCTTTTGAAATACCAATAGAAACTGGACCGGCTCACATCCAGCTTTTCGCTCAGCGTCAGAACCTTGACCTGATCCACGCCGTCGCTGATCAGCGTGTCCAGCGCTGCCGCGATCCAGTCTTCGCGCGTCGCCTTGATATGGCTGCCGTCGTCCGCCATCAGCTTTCGGGCGCTGCGCCGCCCGCAGCCTCCATTTGCCCGATCCGGGACCGCAGCGCCTCCAGCCGGTCGCCATCCGCCGCGTGGCCCGGCTCCTGCAGGATCCGCTGCCAGATGCCCGTGGCCCGCGTCGTGGCATCCTGCGCGCCGCGCTCCGTCCAGGTGCCAAAGTTCGACCAATCCGCCACCAGCGGCTCGTAAAACTCGGTCTGATAGCGCGCCATCGTATGACCCGCGCCAAAGAAATGTCCGCCCGGTTGTACCTCCTCCAAAGCCTCGACGCCCAGATCGGTGCCGGGCTGCGCGCACAGCTCGGCCACCATCTGCAGCACCTCGATATCGGTAATCAGCTTTTCATAAGAAACCGTTAAACCGCCCTCGAGCCAGCCCGCCGCGTGGATCACCACCGTCGCCCCGCCCATCAGACAGCCCCACAGGCCCATCTGTGTCTCGTTCGCCGCCTGCACGTCGTTCAGGTTCGCGGCCGACCCGCTCGCCGACCGCCAGGGCAGGCCGATGTGCCGGGCCAGCTGCCCGGCCAGAACGCTGGCGCGGAAATGCTCGGGCGTGCCAAAGGCAGGCGCGCCCGACTTCATGTCTACGTTCGAGGTGAAGGTGCCGTAGCACACCGGCGCGCCGGGATTGACCAGCTGAGTCAGGGTGATAGCGGCCAAAGCTTCGGCATGACTCAAAGTCAGCGCGCCGCCCACCGTGATCGGCGCCATCGCTCCCATCAGGGTAAAGGGCGTCACGATGGACACTTGCCCAAAGCGCGCAAAATCGATCAGGCCTTGGCTCATGGGTATGTCCAGCTGCCGGGGCGAGTTGGTGTTGATGATCGTGTAGGCGTGCACCTCGTCTGTGAAAGCTTCGTCCGACAAGCCTCTGAAATCGCGCAAGAGTTCGAAGGATTGTTCGACCTGCGGTGTGCCCCGCGAAAAGATGAAGGGAAACTTGTCGCTCAGCTCCAGCTGCGCCTCAAGCGTCGCGTAGTGGCGCGCGTGCACGGGCACGTCCTGCGGCTCGATCAGTGGCGGGATCATGTGCAGAACGTCGAAATGATGAGTCAAAGCAATGAGTTCGCGGAAAGACTTCAGATCGCCGGGCCGGCGTCCGCGCTTCAGATCCGTGGCATGGGGCGCACCCGCCCCGGGCTGAAAGACCAGGCTCCCCAGCTCCAGCGTCAGGTCACGGTCCCGTGAGCCCGCCCGCAGCTTGATCCGCCTTGGCGCGGAGGCCAGCGCAGCCTCCACCACATCGCGCCCGATAAAAACCATGTCATCGCGCACGGTTGCGCCCGCTTGTTCAAAGATCGCGACAGCTTCGGGCAGCAACACCTTGATCCCAAGGCGTTCCAGAACATCAAGCGCTGCGACGTGCAGTGCCGCAACCTCGTCATCCGAGAACAAGCGCATGGCCGGAAACGGGTTGCGCAGACGCCGGTAATCGACGTCGCGCTTAGGGGTCTCGGCGGCGGCGCGCCGTCCGCGCCTCATCCCCGCATCGCCTTGCCTTGGGGGTCATATGGCGAGGCTTCGATCACCCGCGCCGCCCTCTCCACGCCCACCACATGCACGCTCAGCTCGGTGCCGGGCGCGGTGAGCCCGGTGTCGACCAGCGCCATCGCCAGCGATTTCTGCACCGTGTGACCATAGCCGCCCGAGGTGACAAAGCCGACCTTGTCGCCCTTGTGCCAGACCGGTTCATAGC
>JAHDCH010000222.1 GCA_020629995.1 Pseudaestuariivita sp.
TCAGCCGCGTTGCGGGGTCGGGGATGCCGACGCGGGTCAGCAGCTCTTCGGCCCGCTGGGCCGCCTCGCTTTGGGTCAGGCCCAGATGATGGGTGATCGTCTCGGTCAGCTGTTCGCCCACGGTGAAGAGCGGGTTGAGAGAGGTGAGCGGGTCCTGAAAGATCATCGAGATGGTCTTGCCGCGCAGGCCGCGCATGGCGGAGCGGTCTTCGCCCGAGATCGCCTCGCCCTTGAAGCTGATGGTGCCGCCGGAGATGTGCCCGTTGCCTTCGAGCAGGCCCATGATGGCCGCGCCGATGGTGGATTTGCCCGCACCGCTTTCACCCACCAGGCCGTGGATTTCGCCCGGCTCGACAGTCAGGGCGGCGTTGCGGACCGCCTGAAAGTAGCCCCGGCGTGTAGGGAAGGAGACAGTCAGGTCGTCGATCTCGAGCAAAGCCATCAGCGCATCCTCGGGTTCAGCGCATCGCGCAGCCAGTCACCCAGCAAGTTGACCGACAGGGCCAGAACCAGAAGCGTCACGGCGGGGAAAAACAGGATCCACCATTCGCCGGAAAACAGGAACCCCTGACCGATGCGGATCAGCGTGCCGAGCGACGGCTGGGTGGGCGGCGCGCCGACGCCAAGGAACGACAGGGTCGCCTCGGCGATGATGGCGAGGGCGAGCGAGATTGTCGCAATCACCAGGACCGGCGAGAGCACGTTGGGCAGAATATGGCGGAAGGTGATGGCAAAGCCTGACCGACCGATCAGCTGGGCGGCCTGCACGTATTCCTTGCCCTTTTCCACCAGTGTGGCGCCGCGCACCACGCGCGCGAACTGGACCCAGTCGCTAAGACCGATGGCCAGGATCAGCACCCAGATTGCCATCTGGTCGCGGTATTCAACCGGGGTGACCCCCTTGGCGATGCCAAAGATCAGCATGGCCACAAGGATCGCGGGAAAGGTCAGCTGCACATCGGCGGTGCGCATGATCAGCGTCTCGACCCAGCCGCCGCGATAGCCAGCGATCAGGCCAAGCGTGACACCGATCGCCATGGCCAGCAGCACCGAGGCAAAGCCCACAAACAGCGAGATGCGCATGCCATAGAGGATGGTCGAGAACACATCGCGCCCCTGATCGTCGGTGCCCATCAGAAAGCTCTCGCCGGTAAAGGCGTTGGGCGTGCCGGGCGCTGTAAATCCGTTCATCAGGTTCAGCGAGGCCGGGTCGTAGGGGTTGGTCGGCGCGATCAGCGGGGCAAAGACCGCCGACAGGATCAGCAAGGCTGTAAAGAACGCCGAGACCATCGCGACAGGCGAGTGGCGGAAGGACCAGGCGAAATCGCTGTTCCAGGCGCGGCGGAGGCGCGACGGGGCAGGCGTGTCAGAGATGTCGGTCATGCGCGCAGCCTCGGGTCGATGGCAAAGTAGAGAAGATCCACGATCAGGTTGATCGCTACGAACATCACCGAGATCAGCATCAGGTAGGCGGCCATCACGGGGATATCCACGAACTGGATCGCGTTGATGAACAAAAGGCCGACGCCGGGCCACTGGAACACCGTTTCGGTGATGATGGCAAAGGCGATGATGCTGCCCAGCTGCAGGCCGGTGACAGTGATGACAGGCACAAGGGTGTTCTTGAGAGCATGGCGGAAATGCACCGCGCGGTCACGCAGGCCCCGGGCGCGGGCAAAGCGGATGTAATCCTGCCGCAGCACCTCGAGCATTTCCGTGCGCACAAGCCGCATGATCAGCGTCATCTGGTAAAGGCCCAGCGTGATCGACGGCAGGATCAGCGCCTTGAGACCCGACCCGGTCAGGAATCCCGTGCTCCACCAGCCCAGATCAACCGTGTCGCCACGGCCAAAGGATGGCAGCAGGTCCAGCTCGACCGAGAACACATAGATCAGCAGGATGCCGATCAGGAAGGTCGGCAACGACACGCCAACCAGCGACAGCGTCATCACCGTGTTGGCCGCGAAGGTGCCGCGCCGCAAGGCGGTAAACACGCCCAGCACGATGCCAAAAAAGATCGCCAGAAAGCCCGAGACAAAAGCCAATTCGAGCGTCGCCGGCGCGCGCTCCAGCAAGATGTCGGCCACGGGCCGGCCCTGACGGTAGGAAATGCCGAAATTGCCCTGCACGGCATTCTCGAGGAACCGAAAGTATTGGACGGGGAAGGGCTGGTCGAGGCCAAGCTGCGCGCGCAGGCGCGCGATGTCGGCATCGGTGCGCTCTTGCCCCAGCATGTTGTCGATCGGGTCGCCGACAAAGGTGAACATCGAAAAAGCCACAAGCCCCACGATGAGCAGGACCAGAACCGACTGCAGCACACGGCGAAGGATGAAGGAAATCATGTGGTCATGGTGTCTTTGTGCAGGCAGGAGGTCAAGCGGTTGGCCCGCCATTTTGCCCTGATTTCAGGCAAGTGCTGTGCGGGGCGGCACGGGGTCACGCGCTACTTGGCCTGGGTGCGTTCGATCAGGCTCAGCAGACGGCGGCGCGGCAGCAAGGGAGCAATCCAGTTCATGAAAACGCTCAGGCTGCGCTGGTTAATTGCGACCAGCCTGCCGTTCAGCATCGCCTCATATCCCACCTCCGCCACGCTTTCGGCCGTAGCGCCGCCACCTTTGACCATCGATGTGCCCTCGAGATTGGCGGATTTGGCAAATTCCGTTTCGACATAGCCGGGGGCCAGCACCGTGCAGGTCACGCCGCGGCTGCGCAATTCCTGGTCGATCGCCTGGCTGAACGAATTCACAAATGCCTTGGTTGCGAAATAGACCGCCTGGTTGGGGCCGGGCACAAAACCGGCCGTGGAGCCGACATTGAGGATCCTGCCACGCCCGCGCGCCGCCATCTGGCGCGCGAAGTGATGGGTCAGGTAGACCAGCGCCTTTATGTTCAGATCGATCATCGCATGTTCGGCGGAGATGTCGCGGGTGATGTGTTGGCCGTGCCCGCCAAAGCCTGCGTTGTTGATCAGGATGTCGACTGTCAGGCCTGCCTCGTCAATGTCCTTGCACAGAGCCTCTGCACCGTCCGGCGCGCCCAGATCGCAGGCCACGACATGGGCGGAGATGCCGTGTTGCGCTTCCAGCTCGGACTTGTGCCGCATCAGCTCGGCCTCGCGCCGCGCGGTCAGGATCAGGTCGCCGCCCTTTGAGGCATGCAGCGCGGCAAATGCGGCGCCGATCCCCGAGGAGGCGCCGGTGACAAGAGCTGTGTCAGGCATGTGATGTTTCCTTCTTTGGGCATACCACGTTTGTGTAAACGCAAAGGTTCCATGGCGTGACGCAGTGGCAGACGATCACACGGGTGGCCGGCTGTGGATGCCTCCGGCGGCCATATTTGAAAAGAGAAGAAGGGAGGCGCGGTGCCCCCCTTCTGGATGCGTGCGAGAGGCAGGCGTGTCAGTTCACGGTGACCCAGCGCAGGATAAAGAAGTTGTCCGGTCGCTGCGTCAGCGCGATGTTGTCGCCCGTGCCCCAGACCAGAGGTTGGACGTAGAGCGGCACATAGGCATGTTCGGATTGGTAGATGCCGACCGCTTCGGCCATCAGGGCCTGCCGCTTGGTATCGTCCACTTCGGACTGGATCATGGGCAACAGCTCGTCGATACGCGCGTTGGAGTAATCGCCAAAGTTCCACGATCCCAGCTTTTTCTCGGCGTTCGGTGTCGAGGCGAGGAAGCGGATCGGGTGCTCGTGGTCGAAAGTGCCCGGCGACCAGCCCAGCAGGTACATGTCGAAATTGTCTTCGCGCAGCTCGGGCCAGTAGTTGCGCACCGGCATGGCGTCGAGTTCGGCGGTCAGGCCGATCTGGGCAAGCATCGAGACCACGGCCTGGCAGACGGCTTCGTCGTTCAGGTAGCGGTCGTTGGGGCATTTGAGGCCAAAGCCGAACCCGTCGGGATAGCCGGCCTCGGCCAGCAGCTGTTTGGCCATCTCGGTGTTGTACTCGGGCCGGGCGGCCAGTTCGGGCACGTAGCCGCGCATCGCGGGGGACACCAGCTGGGACGCAGGCTCGGCATTGCCGCGCATGATGGTTTGCAGGATCGCGGGCACGTTCACCGCATGGGCGATGGCCTGACGGACCTTGACGTTGGTGAAGGGGTTGGCGTCGCCTTCGTTGGCGCCGTATTTCAGAAGGTCCGCGCCTTGCGCCATGCCCAGCATGATGACCCGCGCCTCGATCCCCTGCACGACCTTGACGCCGGCGCTGTTCGACAGGCGGGCGGCGTCCTGGATCGGCACCGGGTTGATCATGTCCACATCGCCCGACAGCAGGGCCGCGACAGCGGTCGCTGGGTTCTGGATCGGGGTGAAGGTGGCCTCGGTGATGTCATGCTCGGGCTCGCCCCACCATCCGGCGAAAGGCTTCAGCACGGTTTTCAGGCCCGGCTGGCGTTCGCTCAGCATGAAGGCGGCGGTGCCGTTGGTGTTGAGCGTGGCAAAGTTCTCGGCATCCTTGGCGGGGCGGGTGGCCTCGTTCGCCTCGGCCCAGCCTTTGTCCATGATCATCCAGTTGGCGATGCTGTCCGGAAAGATCGGGTTGGGCGCGGCGGTCAGGATGTCGACGGTGTAGTCGTTCACCGCGATCACATCGGTGACGCCTGCGAACCAGCTGGCGGTGTCCGCCTCGGGCGACGAGGCGCGCTGGTACGAAAAGACGACGTCTTCGGCGGTGAAATCCGCGCCATCGTGGAATTTCACGCCCTGGCGCAGGGTAAAGCGCCAGCCGCCGCCGTCGGATTGCAACGCTTCCCACGATGTGGCGAGCGCCGGCTCGACGGCCATGTCCTTACCCCGGCGCACGAGGCCTTCGTAGACGTTGTTGAGAAAGCCCAAGACCGGGGCCGAGTTGACCGCGTGCGGGTCCATCGTCTGCGGGTCGGTTGTGCCCGCCCATGAGAAACTTTCGGCCTGCGCGGCGGCGGCGAGTGTCAGCGATAGCGCGGTTGCGCCGAGAAAGCGAAGCATGGGGACCCCCTGTCGTTGAATGCCAGCATGCTGAGC
>JAHDCH010000223.1 GCA_020629995.1 Pseudaestuariivita sp.
GGATTTTTTCATGTTTACCTCTTCCTGATCTCCCCAGAGGGATTTTTGCCGCTGCGAACAGCGGGGATGCGCAAACCGTCGGCCTACGCAGTCACGCCAAGGAACATTGTTCTTTGGCGCAAAGGGGTCAAGCATTAATCAGACGGGCCGCAGGGCACCTCTTTTTGAGAAAGGTAGCACTGCCTGACCTTTTTGCTCAGCCCAGCCGCGGCGATGAAAACGCAGGCAGCGGGAAACAGGCATGGCACCGGGCCCCAGCAAATCAAAGCGACATCGCAAGAGGCAAATCTCGTTTCAGCTGGGGACAAAGCGCGGCTCTCCGAGCTTTTTCCGGCCAAAAGGTCAATGTGATTGACCTAGCTGCACTGCACATTTCCCGGGCAGCTGGCCGTGAATGCGACAATTTTTGTCGCGTCAGCCTGCATCATCCCTGCGTGCCAAAGCGAGGAACCGTTCGGCATGGGCAAAGGCCTCGGCCTTGGTCGCGGCAAGTGATTCGGCCTCTTCGTCCGCGCCCCACTGCTCGGCCTGCCAAAGCTCGTCCAGACGCGACACCGGCCAGATTTCTTTGGCACCGGCACGCCCCCGGGCCACCGCCAGCCCCAGCACGAACGACCCTGAAAGGCTGACCAGATCGTGCAGCGCGGCGAGAGCAAAATCGCTTTCCTGCGCCAGCAGATCAGAGGCGCGCTGCAAGGTTCCTGCCGGCTGGTCCACATGGATCAACCCTGCGGTCGTCTGCAGATCCAGACCAAGCGCCTCGCGCGCCCAGGCAATGTAGGGATCCCATGCCTCTGCCTGGCGCGCCACAAGGCTTTCGGGCCGCTCCGCGCGGTAGCACAGCATGTCAGCTTCAGCATATGCGGCGATCATCTCGATGACCTCGGCCCGCAAGGCACCAACCTTGTCGACCGCGGCATTGGCGGACCGGGTCACCGGCATGGACATTGGATCGATCGTGCCGTCCTGCGCGTCCCATTCTGCGGCGACGGCCTCGGCCATGGCCTGCGTCGGCATCTGCAAGGGGGCCTTGGCGGGCGTGCGCACCGCGCGCCCGTCCAGCGCGACGCCAAATCGGCCCTCGGCCTCGGTCACGCGTGCTTCGGCCCAGAACCGTTTTGCTGCCCACTCGCTCATGACGCGGCCTTCCATGTCGTATCAATCCACGCGGGCAGATCCCGGATGTCATCCAGTACATCCCGCGCCGCGCCCAGCCGCGCGGGGCTGTGATAGCCCCAGCTGACACCCAGGGGCGTCACCCCGGCGGCCACGGCCATATCCATGTCAAACGATGTGTCGCCAATCATCAGCGTGTCGCCCGGTTCGGTGCCGGTTTCGCGCATCGCTTCGAGGATCATCGACGGGTGCGGTTTGGACGGGTGATCGTCCGCGCATTGCAGCGTCACGAAATGGCCGCGCAGGCCAAAGCCATCAACCAAGGTATCCAGCCCGCGCCGCGACTTGCCCGTCGCCGTGCCCAGCAGCAGATCGTCACGCGCGGCGAGCGCATCCAGCACCTCGCGCACATGAGGATAAAGCGGCGAGCTTTGGGCGCTGCCTTTCTCGGCCCGGCGCGCCATGTAGCTGGATTTGTACGCATCGACCATCTGCGCCCAATCGTCCCGGGTGCGCCCGGGGGCCAGAGCCTCCATCGCCTGAGGCAGCGACAGGCCGACGATCCCCAGGATCAGGCCTCGCGACGGCGCCGGGGCACCCACAGCGTGAAACGCCGCCTCCATCGAGGCGACGATGTCGGCCTGGCTGTCGACCAGCGTGCCGTCCACGTCGAACAGGATCAGGCGCAGGCTCATCTCAGGCTCTCGAACGGATCGTCAGCCGCCAGGTCTTCGGTCCAGCCCAGCGTCTCCCAGCTGTCTGCCATGTGCGGCGGCAACGGCGCAGTGACGGTCAGCGGTTTGCCGGTGACCGGATGCTCGACCGTCAGACTGCGGGCATGAAGGTGCAGTTTCTTGCTGATGATGCCGCCGATCCCCGCGCCCCAGCCATCACCCAGGTTTTCCTGACTGGACCCGCCGTATTTGCCATCACCCGCAATCGGGTGGCCCATCTCGGCCATGTGCACGCGCAGCTGGTGGGTGCGCCCCGTGAGCGGCTCAAGCGCGACCCAGGCCGCGCGGCTGGCCACGCGGTATAGCGTTGCATAGAAGGTGTGCGCGCGTTTGGCGCCCGGCGTGTCTTCGATGTCGCGGGGGTGGACGGCAATCATCTTTTCGCCCTCGCCCCGCGCGCCGTGGCCACCCGCCTTGACCAGGCCGGCCTTGATCTCACCCAGATAGGGCGTCGGGACACCGGCAACCAGCGCCCAGTAGATCTTGCGCGTGGCCTTGTGCCGGAAGGCGGTTGTCAGCGCCGCCGCCACGTTCCGGCTCCGCGCGAGCAGCAGAACGCCCGATGTGTCCTTGTCCAGCCTGTGCACCAGCCTCGGCTTTTCCTCCAGCCCGAACTTCAGCGCTTCGGCCAGACCATCCACATGACGTGTCTGTCCGCTTCCACCCTGGGTCGGCAGCCCCGACGGCTTGTTCAAGGCGATGATGTGATCGTCCATCCACAGAACGCAGTCCTGGATCAGTTTCGTATCCGCCGCGCTGACCTTGGGCTGGGGTTTGGGCGGCGGCGCGGCGCCGTCGGGCACAGGCGGGATGCGCACCTGCTGCCCTTCGGCGATCCGTGCGGCCGGTTTCACCCGCGCGCCGTCCAGCCGCAGCTCACCCTTGCGGCACATCTTTTCGATCCGGCCCTGGGTCAGCTGCGGGTACAGCCGGCGCAGCCAGCGGTCGATGCGGCTGCCGTCGTCTTCGACTGCCACGGTTACGGTCTGCACGCCCGGCATCAGAGCACTCCTCGGATCAACGCAAGCCCGGCAAAACATGCCGCCACCGACAGAACGACCGATCCCAGCACATAGGCCGCCGCGGGCGCGATCCGCCCATCCTCGACCAGCCGGATCACATCCAGCGAAAAGGCCGAAAAGGTCGTAAAGCCGCCCAGCACACCGGCCATCACAAACGCTGCGAGACGGGGCTGCCAGGGCCCGGCGAGCGCCGCCGCAAAAACACCGCCCATCACAAAAGAACCCGCCACATTGACCACAAGCGTGCCCAGCGGAAACGCCACGGCGCTTACCACCAGATACCTCAACGCCGCGCCAATCGCGCCGCCCAATGCCACATAGATCAGGGTCATGCGCCCCACATCTGCCCCGGGGCGTGGCTTGTCAACCGCCGCCCCGCTTGGCGCGCAGCCCGGCAAAGTAGTCCAGCCGCTTTTTCAGGTCACGCTCGAACCCGCGTTCGACCGGCGCGTACATCTCGGGCCGCTCCATCCCGTCGGGGAAATAGTTCTGGCCTGAAAAGCCATCCTCGGCGTCGTGGTCATAGGCATAGCCTTTGCCATAGCCCTGATCCTTCATCATCGACGTGGGCGCGTTCAGGATATGTTTCGGCGGCGGGTGGCTGCCCGTCTCTTTGGCTGCGCGGCGGGCCGCCTTGTAGGCGACATAAGCCGCGTTCGATTTGGGGGCGAGCGCTAGGTAGACCAGCGCCTGTGCCAGCGCCAATTCGCCCTCGGGCGAACCAAGCCGTTCATAGGTTTCCCACGATTGCAGGCAGACCGCCTGCGCTTGCGGATCGGCAAGGCCAATATCCTCGACCGCCATCCGCGTGATCCTGCGGGCCAGATAGCGGGGGTCTTCCCCCCCTTCGAGCATCCGTGCAAACCAGTACAGAGCCGCGTCCGGGTCAGAGCCGCGCACCGATTTGTGCAGCGCGCTGATCAGGTTGTAATGCGCGTCCCCCGATTTGTCATAGACCGCCGCCCGCCGATTGAGCCGCTGCGCAAGGCGCGCGGTGTCGAGCTTGCCCTCCACATTCCAAGCCGCGACCTGTTCGATCAGGTTCAGCAGAGCGCGCCCGTCACCATCGGCCATCTCCTGCAGCTGTTCGCGCGCCGGGCCGTCGAGCGGCAGCTTGGCGCCCAGCGCCTGTTCAGCGCGCTGGGTCAACAGCTCCATATCGGCGAGGCTCAGCCTTTCCAGCACCAAGACCTGACTGCGCGACAGCACAGCGGCGTTCAGCTCGAACGACGGGTTCTCGGTCGTGGCGCCGACCAGCAGGATCGTCCCATCCTCCATATGCGGCAAAAAGCTGTCCTGCTGCGCTTTGTTAAAGCGGTGGATCTCGTCGACAAACAGCAGAGTGCCCTGCCCCGCCCTTCGGCGCTGGCGCGCGGTTTCAAACACTTTCTTCAGCTCGGCCACGCCGGAAAAGATCGCGCTGATCTGGACAAAATGCAGCTCTGTTTCGTCGGCCAGCAGGCGGGCGATGGTCGTCTTGCCCACGCCGGGCGGCCCCCAAAAGATCAACGATCCCAGCTTGCCCGCCGCCAGCATCACGCCCAGGGGCGCTTCAGGGCCCAGCACTTGCTGCTGGCCGATCACCTCGCCCAGCCTCGCGGGGCGCAGCCGGTCTGCCAAGGGGCGCGGCGCGTCTGCCTCAAGCGCAGCGCTGTCGAACAGATCGGTCACAGACGGAAGCTCAGCGTGACGCGCCGCCCGCCTCGCAGCACATCCAAGCGCACAGTCCGGCCCGCAGCGAGCAGCGCCCGGCGCACGTCACGCGGGCTGTCGATACGGGCACGGTTGATGCCAAGGATGATGTCGCCACGTTGCAGCCCGATGCGCGGCGCAATCGGGCCGGGGTCAAGGACCACAATGGCATCCACGCTGACCGGCAAATCCAGCTCGGCCTGCACGGCCGGGTTGCTGCGCGCGAGCGTCAGGCCCGGCAGGACCTCTCCGTCGCGCAGGGTGATCTGATCGCGTGCCGGCACATCCGGCGGCGCCATCATCGCAACGCGCACGTCAAACGGCTGGCCTTCGCGCACGGCCGAGATCACAGCATCTCGCCCTATGCCCGCGATGGTCATGCGAAAGATCATCTCGGGCGGTGTGTTGACCGGCTGGC
>JAHDCH010000224.1 GCA_020629995.1 Pseudaestuariivita sp.
CCGACAGCCTGATGAGCGCCGAAGCCCTGACCGCGCTGGCCGATGAAATGGCCGCCGATCCCTCGGCCGGGCTGATCCAGTCGGCGCCGCTTCTGGTCGGCTCGGACACTCTGTTCGGGCGGGTGCAACAGTTTTCGTCCGCCGTCTATGGCGCGCTTCTGGCCGAGGGCCTTGCCAGCTGGACCGACAATGAGGGCAATTACTGGGGGCACAACGCCATCCTGCGCACCCGTGCCTTTGCCAGCTGTGCCGGCCTGCCTGCGATGCCGTCTCTGCGCGGCAAAGGCGGGCTGATCCTCAGCCACGATTTTGTCGAAGCAGGTCTTTTGCGCCGTGCCGGCTGGGCCGTCCGGTTCCTGCCCGAGATCAAGGGCAGCTACGAAGAACCCCCTGCCACCTTGATCGACTTTGCCCTGCGCGACCGCCGCTGGTGCCATGGCAACCTGCAACACCTCATGCTTCTCGGCACGCGTGGCTTCCATGCCGCGTCGCGCTTTCATTTGCTGAACGGCGCGGTCAGTTACCTGTTGTCGCCAGCCTGGTTCGTGCTCCTTGTGGTCTGGGCGCTGCTGGGCAATGGCGAAAATTCCGTCATCCGCTATTTTTCGGACGACAACCCGCTCTATCCGGTCTGGCCCGAAATGTCGGGTGTGTCGTCCCTGCTGATCCTGCTGTTCATGTACGGGATGCTGCTGGCGCCCAAAGTCATGGGCGCTGCCGCCTTGTGGCTGACGGGCATGACGCCCGCTCGGCTGGGCGGCTGGGCGCAATTTGCCGGCTCTTTCACGCTCGAGGTTCTGGCCTCTATCCTCTTTGCGCCGATCATGATGGTGCAGCAGCTTGTTGCTGTTCTGCGGTCAGTCACCGGCCTGCGCCCGACATGGGCGCCCCAGGCCCGCAAAGGCGGCCACTACAGCCTCTGGACCACCGCCAAGTTTCATGGCCTCGAAACACTCAGCGGCTGGCTCTTGCTTCTGGGAATGGCCCTCGGCTCCGTCTCGCTCTGGCTTCTGCCGATCGCCGTCAGCCTTGCGCTGGCGATCCCTTTGTCTTTGGTCTCGGGGCTGAACCTGACGCGCTGGCGTGTGACCCGCCGCTGGCTTGCAACGCCCGAGATGCTGAACGCTCCGCCGATACTGCGGCTGGCCCGCCGCACCCGGGCGCAATTTCGCGCGCTGCTCAGCCAAAGCCATCCTGCCGAATAGCCCCTTCTTCTCTTTTCAAATATGGCGGGGAGTCGCGCAGCGACGGGGCAGCGCCCCGGCCGTCAGTTGCCACCCGGCAAAGCCTCGGCCCAGTCCAGCACCATGTCCGCCCACCCAGGTGGCACGCCGTGCCCGCCAGGGAACATCGCGAACTCAAGAGCGCTGCCGGCCACGCAATCTTCCCACCGCCGGCGCCAGAACCTCTCGCCCGTTTCAAACGACGACGGCCGCGTTTGCTGGCACCCATTCTGCGTGCGGAACACATCCATGGCGTAGAACGCATCACCCTGGTGAAACGTCACGTCATCGCGTTCGCCCAGATACCGCCCCTCAAGAGGGACAGTCCCGTCTGTCCAGCCGTGGGTGTGAAACAGGCGCACCGGCCCCTTGCAGGCCGCGGCGTCCGGATGAGGCCGCCAGAATGACCCGCCAACAGGCGCATGCGCCACAAACTGATCCGGCCGTGCGCAAGCTGCATAGGTCACCATGGACCCGCCGATGGAAAAGCCCGCCAGAACCGCCTGGTCAGGATCAACGCTGAACCTCTTTGCCGCATCGGCCAGAACCGCGTCAAAAAACGCCAGCTCATCACGCTGCGCTTCCCAATCGGGATGAAAAGACCACCCCGATCCGCGCCCGTTCGGCCGCATCAGCCCTTGAGGCGCGATGTAGGCCCAGCCGCGCTCATTTGCGCGCTTTGATGTGCCCCCGGGGCGGATCAGCGCCTCGGCACGACCGCCGAACCCGTGCAGAAACACCATAACCGGATGTGGGCCCGGACCTTCAGGCACCGAGATATGATAGGCTCCGCTGTCGATCTCGCAGGGCGCACCCGCGCCTCCGCATGTCTCGGCGCTGGCCGGCAGAGCCCCCGCAGCGAGGCAGGCTTGCAAGAGCCTGACGAGCGCCCGCCCCGTCACGGGCGCGTAACGGGCAAATTGCGACCCAACCATCCCGGCCCCGCGCGCGACCCAAGCATCCCCTCGGGCACATCGATGATCCGCGTAAAGCCCGCCTTTTCAAGTCTCAGAGACATCCGGTCCGACCGGACGCCCCGCGCGCAGATCAGGGCGATCGGGCGCGCGGTGTCTCCCCCGGCCAGCTCTGTCAGTGCTGCGATGAAATCGTCGCGTCGCATGTCCAGCGGTGCAGCCCCCTCGCCCACGCCTGTCTTGGCCCATTCGTCGGGCCGGCGAATGTCGATCAGCAAAACGTCCCCTGCAATCGCGGCCTTGTGCGCCTCGGCCGGCGTCAGCTCATCGCCTTCGAATTCAGGCTGCATCGCCCAGACAGCTGCGCCACCAGCCGCCAGTAGGCCCGCGCCCAGGATCACGCCACGCCGCGTCACTTGTGCCATTTCAACTCTCCTTCACGTATCGCCGGGCGATGGCCACCGCCTGTTCGGGGGGCAGAACCGGAGGCAGCAAGGTCAGGACCTTGCCCGCACCGTCCAGCAGGTAGATGTGGCTGCCGTGCGCATAGATCGGCCCGTGTTCGGGATCGTCGAACAGATGTTCGAACTCGACGCCAAATGCTTGATACGCCACATCAAGCGCCTCGGGCGTGCCGGTCAGCCCCACAAATCGCGGTGAAATCTCGGCCAGAGCCGGGCCCATCGTGGCCACGCTGTCCAGCTTGGGGTCGATGGTGATCATCACGGGCACCACGTCAACGCCGCCCTCGGCGAGGTCCTTCGCCATCTCTGCCATCAGCGGCAGCGCGGCGGAACAGATCCCGGGACAGCTTGCATAGCCAAAGAAGAGCAACTGCATGCGGCCTTGGGGATCCGCCTCGCTGCGCGCCGCGCCGGTGTGGTCCACCAGATCAAAAGCTCCGCCCACGTCCCAGGGCAGCGGCGACACGGCCGCGGGCAACTGCGGCAGCGGCGCCGCAGTGGCGGCTGCCCCATCCGAAGGGCCGTGTTTCTCATCGCCATGGGCCAGCGCGCTGGCGGCCAGAACAATGGCCGCCAGCGAGGACGCGATCCTGCACCGTATCATTCGTGATACTCGCGCACATAATCTGCTTCCTCTTCGGCGCCCAGACCCAGATAGCCGTCTTCGGCGATCATGGCGGCCACGCGCGGGTCACGCCGGAACCAAGGACCCTTGCCTTTGGCTTGCGGGTGGTTCGCGGCCCATTCCTTGGTCCAGCGGTTGGCCTTGACCCATTCGCTGCTGCCCAGCGTCCGGATCTTTTGCACAAGGTAGATGTTGCGCGCGCCAAGGTCAGGATCGTCCAGCATCAGCCCGTCAACCTCGACATCCTGCCCGCAGAACGGCAACAGCTCGACCGCGGCACCGGTAAAGGCCGGTTGCGAATTCTTGTTGGGAAAGATCAGGGCATTGTCCGCAGCCCGGACCAGCCCCAGCTGACGCCGGCCATCGCCGCAATTGTCGGCGCAATCGCCGGTCAGCTCGCACAACATGTCCACCACCCGCGCTTCGAAAAAGGCGGGCTTTTCGGCAAAAAGGTTCCAGGTGCGCGCGGTCGAGCCTTCGGAGAAATCCTGAGCCGCCGCAGGTGCGGCAAAGGCCATCAGCGCAATAAGAAATCGTGTCATGGCGGGCCTCAGTTCTTGGGTTTGGGAATGGCAAAGGGCGGGATCACATCGTAATCCTCATGGCTGAGATTGGTGATCCCGTCAGAGACGACCTTTTCCACCACGATGTATTTCAGCCCGTCCCGTTCATACAGCATGCCGTCCGCCGTCACCTGATGCGACGCCAGCCGCAGCTGCGTATCACCCGAGGCCGACCCGTCATCCCCTTCGATCTTGAGCACCATGTAGACCTGACCGTCGTCGCCCAGAATACCAACCGGAATCCCGCCTGCCGAACACCACAGGGCGCAGGTATGGTGCGCGGTTCCCACCACTGCATCAGGCCCGCCCATGACGCCGGAATAGTAACACCAGGTGTCGATCACCTCGCCCTGAATGCTGACCCGTTCCCCGGCGGCCAAAGCCGGAAAGGGGGCAAGCAGGGCCACAAGGGCCGCGATTGCGCGCATGTCTGTCTCTCCTTGCTGGATTGTCGTGCTGCCAGCCTGCCAGACACACGGGCCCTTGGATACACACAAGCGCGTCATCGCGCCGCAAGAGCGATCACAATTTGATCCAAACGCCGCCGAAAGGCCGCGAAATCCGAGGCGCGAAAGCAACACCCGCTGCGCCTGCGAATCAGGGGATTCCCTTTCGCGGCGCGGTCTGGCAAAACAAATGACAGACGTCGATCAACGACGCGACCGTGAGGCAGATCAGACCAAATGCATTCCGCGCGCCCCTCCTTCGGACCGCTGATTTTCTTCGGCCTGGCGTTTTGCGTGTCGCTGTATTTCACCTTTGCCGCAGTGCAGGGCGATTTCGGCCTGTTTCGCCGCGCAGAGGTCGAAAGCGACGCGCGCCTATTGCAAGCGGAACTGACCAGCTTGAAAGACGAATTGGCTCAAATGGAAAACCTGACGCGCCGTCTCAGCGATACATGGCTGGATCTGGACCTTCTGGACCAACAGGCACGCGATGTGCTAGGCATGGTCCGCGTCGACGAGATCGTAATCGACTGAATTCAACCACCTTCGGAACTTGCATCCGCCCGTATGCGTTGCACGCATAGCGGCCCTGCGCGCATGCTTTCGCGGCATTTAGGGGTCGAAATGCAGAACGAGATAAGATAGTTTAACGCTAAACTACTTTTCAAGTGGAGGAGTCGCCGCGCCATGGCAGCGAAAAAGACGACGCG
>JAHDCH010000225.1 GCA_020629995.1 Pseudaestuariivita sp.
CGCACCTTTGGCTATGGCCATTCGTTTGGCGTGCTGTCGCATTACTATGGGCGCGAGGCGGGGCTGGAGCTGCGCGAGGACGTGGATACGGTGCTGGAGCCGGGCATGGTCATCTCGATGGAGCCGATGCTGACCATCCCTCATGGCCAGCCCGGCGCGGGCGGATACCGCGAGCATGACATCCTGATCATCACGCCGGACGGGGCCGAGAACATCACCGGCTTTCCTTATGGCCCTGATCACAACGTGGTCGGCTGACCATTTGCGATTTGCGCGCGCCGGGCTATGACGGTCCGGCGCGGCAGGAAAGGACCCCCGATGCTGACCGAAGACCAGATCCTCGACTTTCAGACGCAGGGCGCCGTCCTGCTGAAGGGCGCGTTCGCCGATCACGTGGCGCAGGCGCGCGAGGCCATCGACCAGAACATCGCCGCCCCCAGCTGGCGCGAGAGGACCTATCGCCCCGATGATGGCGGGCAGGCGTTCTTTCAGGATTACGTGGTCTGGGATCAGTTCGACGGCTACCGCGCGCTGGTCAAGGACAGCGCGATGCCCGAGCTGGCCGCGCGGCTGATGGGATCGCGCACCGCCCGCATCTTTCACGACCACATCCTGGTCAAGGAACCGGGCAATTCGGTCGTCACCCCGTGGCATCAGGACCAGCCCTATTACCTGTGCGAAGGCTGGCAAACGGTCAGCTTCTGGGTGCCGCTCGACCCGGTGCCGCGCGAGAGGACGATCGAATACGTCGCCGGGTCGCACCTGTGGGGCAAGGATTTCAAACCTCAGCGGTTCGACGGCACCGACCTGCGCGAAGGCGACGCGTCCGAAGCCGTGCCGGACGTCGACGCGATGCGCGATGAGCTGACGATCCTGGGCTGGGACATGGAGCCGGGCGACGCGGTGGCCTTTGACTTTCGCACGCTGCACGGCGCGCCGGCCAATGCCTCACCGTCGCGCCGCCGGGTCATCTCGGTCCGCTGGGTGGGGGATGATGCGGTGTTTGCGGATCGGCAGGGGCCGACCTCTCCGGCCTTCCCCGACCTGTCGTACACCCCCGGCGCGCCCTTCGATGCGCCCGACTTCCCGGTGCTGTTCCGCAGCTAGCTGCCCCGCGCCGCGCGCACCCACTGGGCCAGAACCGCGCGCGATTCGGCGTCCATCTGCACCGCGTTCGGTGGTGGCATGGCGTGGCTGACTGCCGATTGCAGGTAAATCTGCGAGGCATGCCGCGCCACATCCCCCGGCGTTTCAAGGAATACGCCCTTGGGGGCCCAGTGCATCCCCTCCCACACCGGTTCGCGCGCGTGGCACATCGAGCAATTGCCCAGCACCACGTCATAGGCCTCTTCAAACTCGGCCACTTGGGTGAACTTTTGCTCGTACGGCGTCAGCGGACGGGCTTCGGCCTCTTCCCAGCTGTCATGGCCCGGCACGGTCGACAGCCACGCGATCAGCAGCATCAACAGAACGGTCACGCCCCAGGTCCAGTGCGGCCCGCGGCCCGTGCGGTGCATCGTGTTGAAGTAATGCCGGATCGTCACCCCGGTCAGGAAAATCAGGCTGGCGATGATCCACGCATACTGTGTGCCGAACGACAGCGGATAGTGATTGGCCAGCATCAGGAACACGACCGGCAGCGTGAGGTAATTGTTGTGGGTCGAGCGGACCTTGGCGATCTTGCCGTACTTGGCATCCGGCGTGCGCCCGGCCTTGAGATCGGCCACCACGATGCGCTGGTTGGGCATGATCTGGAAAAAGACGTTGGCGGTCATGATCGTCGCCGTGAACGCGCCCAGATGCAGCAGCGCCGCGCGCCCGGTAAAGATCTGGTTGTACCCCCACGACATCGCCACCAGCACGCCAAACAGCAGCAACATCAGCAGCGTGGGCCTCTCGGCCAGCGATGATTTGCACATCTGGTCATAGATCAGCCAGCCAATCGTCAGCGACCCGCCCGAGATCGCGATCCCCTGCCACAGGGTCAGGTCGGCCTTGGTCGGGTCCAGCAGGTACAGCTCTCCGCCCACCCAATAGACGATCATCAGCAGCGCCGCGCCCGACAGCCAGGTCGTATAGCTTTGCCATTTGTGCCAGGTCAGATGCTCGGGCATCTGAGACGGGGCGACCATGTATTTCACGGTGTGATAAAAGCCGCCTCCGTGCACCTCCCACTCCTCGCCATGCGCGCCTTGGGGCAGGTTTGGATTGGGTTTCAGCATCAGATCTAGCGCGATGAAGTAGAACGACGCCCCGATCCACGCCATCGCTGTGATGACGTGCAACCACCGCACCGAAAACGCGATCCAGTCCCACAGGATGGCAAGGTCGTACATGGGTTAGCTTCCCCGATACGTGCTCATCCCATGCGGGCTGAGCAGGAGAGGGACGTGATAGTGGGTGTCTTCGCTCATGCCAAAGCGAATCGGCACCTGATCAAGGAACAAAGGCTCGGCCCCGGCCTGACCCGACGCGCGCAGGTAGTCACCGGCAAAGAAGATCAGCTCGTAGGTGCCGGTCTTGAACTGATCGCTGGGCAGGATCGGCGTATCGGTGCGGCCGTCGTCATTGGTAACGGCCTCGGCGATCTTGCGGTGCGAATTGCCCGAGACCGCGTACAGGGCGATCTTGATCCCCGCAGCAGGCAGGCCCTTGGCCGTATCCAGCACATGAGTGGTGAGAAATCCTTGGGCCATCTTGTGTTCCTTGGGGCGATCAGGTGAGGTTGCCTGCAGACCATCACGGAAGCCCGCATGACACAAGACCCGCCCCGCTATCCCCGCGACCTGATCGGCCACGGCGCAACGCCGCCCGATCCGCAATGGCCGAACGGCGCAAAGATCGCCGTGCAGATCGTGCTGAACTATGAGGAAGGCGGAGAGAACAACATCCTGCACGGGGATGCCGCGTCAGAGGCGTTCCTGTCCGAGATCACCGGCGCGCAACCCTGGCCCGGCCAGCGGCACTGGAACATGGAGAGTCTCTATGAATACGGCGCGCGCGCGGGGTTCTGGCGGCTGCACCGGATGCTGGGGCACCTGCCGCTGACGGTCTATGGCGTGGCGACCGCGCTGGCCCGCGCGCCCGACCAGGTCCACGCGATGCAGGCCGCCGGGTGGGAGATCGCAAGCCATGGCCTGAAGTGGGTCGAGCACAAGGACATGAGCGCTGAGGAAGAGCGCGCCCAGATCCTCGAGGCGATCCGCCTGCACACCGAGGTCACCGGATCAGCCCCGCGCGGCTGGTACACCGGGCGCTGTTCAATGCAGACGGTCGATCTGGTCGCCGCGGCGGGCGAGTTTGCCTATATCGCCGACAGCTATGCCGATGACCTGCCCTATTGGGTGCAGGCCGGGGGCCGCGATCAGCTGATCGTGCCCTATACGATGGATTGCAACGACATGCGCTTTGCCATCCAGGCGGGCTTTACCGATGGGGCGCAGTTCGAAGGGTATCTGAAGGACAGCTTTGACCAGCTGTACGCCGAAGGAGCCGAGGGGCGGCCCGGCATGATGTCAATCGGGCTGCATTGCCGGATCGCAGGGCGGCCCGGGCGGGCGCGCGCGCTGCAACGCGCTTTGGATCATATGCAGGCGCACGAGGGCGTCTGGTTTGCCACCCGCGAAGAGATCGCCCGCCACTGGGCCTCGGTGCATCCTCCGCGCGCGACCCTGCGTCCCTCGCAAATGGACCGCGTCGCATTCGTCGATGCGTTCGGCGGCATCTTTGAACACAGCCCCTGGATCGCCGAGGGCGCCCATGCGCTTGAGCTCGGTCCGGTGCATGACACGGCACGCGGGTTGCACAACGCTCTGGCGCGTGTGTTCCGGTCGGCCAGCGAAGAGCAGCGCTTGGGCGTTCTGACCGCGCACCCCGATCTGGCGGGCAAACTGGCCGCCGCCGGGCGGCTGACGGCCGAAAGCACCGCCGAACAGGCGGGCGCGGGGCTGGATATGCTGACCGACGACGAGCGCGCGACGTTCACGCAGCTGAACTCGGACTACACCGCCAAGTTCGGCTTTCCCTTTATCATCGCGGTCAAGGACCACACCAAAGCCTCGATCCTTTCTGCCTTCCACCGCCGCATCGGCAACGACCGCAGCACAGAATTTGCCGAGGCCTGCCGCCAGGTTGAACGCATCGCCGAGCTGCGCCTGATCGACAAGCTGGGCGCATGAGTGATGTCTTGATCCACCCGATGACGGCGGCGGCGTTTGCTCCGTTTGGCGATCTGCTGGATTGTGCGGGCGACCCGGACAAGATCATCAACCAGGGCCTGTGCGGGCGGTATCATGACCGGGCGGCGCTCGATTTTTCTGGCGGGCGCGCCGGGATCAGCCTGTTTCGCGCCGAGCCGCGCAGCCTGCCCCTGACGCTGGACATGGTTGAACGGCACCCTGACGGCAGCCAGGCCTTTGTGCCGATGAGCATGGACGCGTTTCTGGTGATCGTGTGCCCGGATGCGGATGGCGTTCCCGGCAAACCCGAGGCTTTTCGCACGGCGCCCGGGCAGGCGATCAACTTTCACCGGGGCACGTGGCACGGGGTGCTGACGCCGCTGCACGCGCCGGGGCTGTTTGCCGTGGTCGACCGGATTGGCCCCGGCGACAACCTGCAGGAACACTGGTTCGATGCGCCTTACACCGTGAGGGATGATGGGTGACGAGCACCCATCCTACATCAGCCGTCCCGCGTAGGATGGGTGCTCGTCACCCATCCCCGGCTACAGCGGCATGTGCCGGTTGACGTCCTTGTAGAGCAGATAGCGAAACAGCCCCGGTCCGCCCGCATAGCAGGCCTGCGGACAAAAGGCGCGCAGCCACATGTAATCGCCCGCTTCGACCTCGACCCAGTCGCGGTTCAGCCGGTACACGGCCTTGCCCTCCAGCACATACAGCCCGTGCTCCATCACATGCGTCTCGGCAAAGGGGATCACCCC
>JAHDCH010000226.1 GCA_020629995.1 Pseudaestuariivita sp.
CCGTTCCAGTACAGCAGGTCAAACGCCGGCGGCGCCTCGCCCATCATGTAGCTCTTGATCGCCGGGCCGTAGATCAGGTCGTTCGACCGCAAAAACGAAAACGTCCGCGCCATGATGACCGATCTCAGCACCCCGTGCTCGGCCACCTCGTCGCCGATCCCGTGATAGAAATCGTCCTGCAGGAACGGTGAAAACTCGCCCTGATCGGCAAAATCCGTCAGCGCGGTAAAGAACGTGGCCGATTTGATCGACGTGTCCTTCTTTTTCTTCAGATAGGCCAGCGTCAGCGCCAGCGTTGTCCCCGCGATGCAATAGCCCACGGCGTTGATCTTTTTCTCGCCGGTGATCTTCTTGACCTGATCGATCGCCTCAAGATACCCATCCCGGACGTAGTCATCCATCGACACGTCACGATAGGTGGGATCGGGGTTGATCCAGCTGACCACAAACAGCGTGTACCCCTGATCGACCACCCATTTGATGAGCGAGTTTTTCTCTTTCAGATCAAGGATGTAATACTTGTTGATCCAGGGCGGAAAGATCACGATGGGCGTGGCGTGCACCTTGTCCGTCGTGGGGCTGAACTGGATCAGCTCCATCATGCGGTTGCGATAGACCACCTCGCCCGGGGTTGTCGCGATATTGCCACCCACGTCAAAGGCGGTTTCATCCGCCAGCCGCACCAGCAATTCGCCCTTGTTCGCCTCGATATCGGCGACCAGGTTTTCAAGGCCCTTCAGCAGCGACGCCCCTTCGGTCTCCACCGCCTTTTCCAACGCGTCGGGGTTCGTGCCCAGAAAATTGGTCGGCGCCATCATGTCGGCGATCTGGCGCGCGAAATAGGTCAGCCTTTGCTTTTCCTTCGGCTCCAGATCGTCCAGATCCGCAACCGCGTCGGCCATGGCCTGGCTGGCGGTCAGGTACTGTTTCTTGACATAGTTGAAATAGGGATGGGTCTGCCACAGCGGGTTGGTAAACCTGCGGTCAACCGGGCCGGGATCCTCTGGCGCTTCGATCTTGCCTTGCGCAAAGACCTGCTGCGCCTCGTAGAAATGCTTGACGCTCTCGCCCCAATACTTGACCTGATGCTCCCACATCTTGGCCGGGTCCCGCATCCATGTCTGCCAATAGCTTGTCGCTGCGTCAGCCCACAGCGCCGGGTCAGGCCCGCCCAACGCCGGGTTCACCGGATCGCGCCGGCCAAACGCCGCCACCAGCCGGTTTGAAAGCTCTTCGATCTTGGCAACGTTCTCGTTCATCCGGCGCAATTTTTCGTCGTTTTCGAGGTCCGTTGTTGTCATTTTAAAACTTTCCGACTAGCCTTTCGCTGCAACGCAGCATATGTAGTATATCAGTACCGCTTCGGCGGTGAATTAACCAGCCTGCGCCACGGCATGGCCGCTATGCGCACAACACTTGGCTGAGTTGGAGGGTTCCACCATGCGCTTCATGATACCATACGACTTCATGGAAACGCTACGTAACACCAACCAGTGGCTGGGGGCGTCTGCCAAAACAATGGGCGCGTATCCCGCCTTTGCGGCGATTCCGAACCCGGCCCTCAACTGGATGGCCGCCTGGGGCGAGGTGACCGAACGCGCCTTCGAACGCATGGTGGCCAAGCCCGGCTGGGGCATCAAATCGATGACCTGCGAAGACGGCAAGGATCACGTGGTCCAGAAAACCGTCGTGCTGGAACGTCCCTTTGGCGATCTTCTGCACTTTGAGGTGCTGGGCCGCAAACCGCGCCCGCGCAAGGTGCTTCTGGTCGCGCCCATGTCGGGCCACTACGCGACCCTCTTGCGCTCGACCGTCGTGTCGCTTCTGCCCGATTGCGAGGTCTACGTGACCGACTGGCACAATGCCCGCGACATCCCCGTGTCCGCCGGCAAGTTCGATGTCGAGGATTACACCCTCTACCTCGTTGATTTCATGCGCCATCTCGGCCCTGACACCCATGTGATCGCCGTGTGCCAGCCCGCGCCCCTCACCCTCGCCGCCACCGCCTACCTGGCCGAGGAAGAGCCCAAGGCGCAGCCCGCCACGCTCACCCTGATCGGCGGCCCCATCGATCCCAACGCGGCCCCCACCGAAGTGACCGATTTCGGCCATTCGGTCACCATGGGCCTGCTCGAAGAAACGATGATCCAGCGCGTCGGTTTCAAGTACAAAGGCGTCGGACGGCTTGTCTATCCCGGCCTTCTGCAGCTGTCGTCCTTCATGTCCATGAACGCCGACAAGCATGGCAAGGCCTTCATGGACCAGATCGCCCGCGTCGCCCGCGGCGAGGCCGAGGATACCGACAAGCACAACACCTTCTACGACGAATACCTCGCCGTGATGGACATGCCTGCGGAATTCTACCTGTCAACGGTGGAACGTGTGTTCAAAAACGCCGAAATCGCGTCGAACAGCTTTACCGTAGGCGGCAAACCGGTGGACATCGGCAAGATCACCAACGTCGCCGTGAAAACCGTCGAAGGCGCCGCCGATGACATCTCGGCGCCGGGGCAATGCGTTGCCGCTCTGGACCTTCTGACCGGCCTCCCGGACGAGATGAAAGCCAGCCACGTCGAACCCGAGGCCGGCCATTACGGCATCTTTGCCGGGAAAAGCTGGCGCAACAACATCCGCCCGCTTGTGCTTGACTTTATCGACAGCAACAGCCCCAAACCGCGCAAGGCTGCGAACAAAAACGCCGCCGCCTGACAGACTTTTTTCGCAAGGAAAAAGTCCTCCCCCGCGGCCGCACGAACTTTTTCCGCCAGGAAAAAGTTCCTACCCGCGCGCCGCGGCAAACACCGCGTCGATCATCCGCTGCGTGCCTCGGCTGAACTCCAGCGGACACGGATAATCCGACTCGCCGCGCACCGCCGCGCCAAAGTTCTCGACTTGCAGGACATAGTGATTGACGCCCGGATACCGCGTGATCTCTGTCTCCATGCCGCGCGTCAGATGCAACTCGGCCTGCCCGAACACGCCCGGATTGAAGGGCGCGGTCAGGCGCAACACACCTTGCGTGCCGTGAAAGGTCATCTCCTGCCGGGGGTGCATCCGCATCGACGTCACCGCGTGATACTTGAAGGACGGAAAATCGGCGCAGACCCGCGCCCAGACATCAACGCCCTTGTTCCAGCCAATGTCCGCGCTGGTGATCCGCTCGGGCTCCTCTGCGGTCACGAACCGGGCTGATCCGTACGTGTAAACGCCAATGTCAGGGATCCCGCCGCCGCCTGTTTCGGGCTTGTTGCGGATGTTGCCGCCATCGGCGCTGTTGTCATAGCTGAACACCCCGTCCACCTGCACCAGATCGCCGAGCGCCCCGCCCTGCACCAGCTCGCGTGCGCGCAGCCACTGCGGATGGTGCACGATCATATAGGCCTCGGCCGCCACCAACCCCGACGCATCCCGCGCCGCGATCACCGCGTCAAATTCCTCGGCCCGCAGGGCCAGTGGCTTTTCGCACAAGACATGCTTGCCCGCGGCCAGCGCCTTCAGCGTCCAGTCCACATGCAGATGGTTCGGCAGCGGAATATAGACCGCATCGATCTCGGGATCGGCAAGCAGCGCGTCATAGCTGCCAAAGACGCGCAACCCCGGCGCCAGCGCGGCAAAAGGGGCGGCCTTTTCCGCCGAGGACGTGGCCAGTGCCGCCAGCTCCGCTCCCCGCGCCGCGTGGATCGCGGGCGCCATGTGCTGACGGGCGAACTTTGCCGCGCCCAGAATGCCCCACCGGATATGCTCTGCCATGCCCTGTCCCCCAAAAGATATGGGGCGATCCTGCACCGAACCGCCCCACGAGGGAAACCATCAATCTGCCGCGCGCCTAGGCGTCTTCGCGCACCGGCACACCCTGGGCCTTCGCCAGCTCGCGCATCTTCTTTTGCAGCTTTTCAAAGGCGCGCACCTCGATCTGGCGAATCCGCTCGCGGCTGACGTCGTATTCCGAACTCAGGTCCTCCAGCGTGATCGTCTTGTCGCTGAGGCGACGCTTGACCAGGATGTCCTTTTCGCGGTCGTTCAGCACATCCATCGCCTGGGCAAGCAGCTCGCGGCGGAAATCCAGCTCGTCCTTGGCCTCGTAATCTCCGGCCTGGTCGGCGGTTTCATCCTCCAGCCAGTCCTGCCACTGCATCGTGCCTTCGCCTTCGGACCCGACGGTCGCGTTCAGCGAGGCATCGCCGCCCGACAGGCGCCGGTTCATCGAGATCACCTCGGTCTCGGTCACGCCCAGATCATTGGCGATCTTCTGCACGTGTTCGGGCCGCAGATCGCCCTCTTCCAGCGCACCGATCTTGTTCTTGGCCTTGCGCAGGTTGAAGAACAGCTTTTTCTGACCGCTCGTCGTGCCCATTTTCACCAGCGACCAGGACCGCAGGATATATTCCTGGATCGACGCGCGGATCCACCACATCGCATAGGTCGCAAGGCGAAAGCCCTTTTCGGGGTCAAACCGCTTGACCGCCTGCATCAGGCCGACATTCGCTTCGGAAATCACTTCGGCCTGCGGCAGACCATAGCCGCGATAGCCCATGGCGATCTTCGCCGCGAGCCGCAGGTGCGACGTCACCATCTGGTGCGCCGCGTCGCTGTCCTGTTCCTCGACCCAGCGTTTGGCCAGCATGTATTCCTGCTCGGGCTCGAGCAGAGGGAACTTGCGAATTTCCTGCAGATACCGGCTCAGACCCGCTTCGGGGCTGGGGGCAGGAAGGTTTGCATAGTTGCTCATGGGTCGTCCCTTTCAAGGTTCGCGCAGGTCTTAATGTAACAGCGCTTAACATTACATATGGGCGCTGCAAGACGGGTTTCAAGTAGTAAGGTTACCGTCTGGTTAAACTCTGCCTACGTCCGTTTCCGTCGCAGGCTCAATGCACGGAACCGTTATATCACGCACACGTGACGCTGTATTTCAAACTTCTGTGCGCA
>JAHDCH010000227.1 GCA_020629995.1 Pseudaestuariivita sp.
TGCGGGTCACCGGCGGCGTGGCGCAGCTTGGACGCGTCATGACCATTGATGGCAAGGATGTCGGTCGGGTTTGTTCCTCGGGCTATTCGCCGTATCAGGGCTGTGGTGTCTGCATCGTGCGCATGGACGACCCCGCACAGGGTCCGGGCACGCAGGTCGATGTGCTCTGCGCTGATGGGTCCACCCAGACCGGCGAACTCTGCACCCTGCCGATGTATGACGCGGACCGGCTCATTCCGCGCGGCAAGCTGGTGGACATCCCCACAAGCCCAATCGCGGCGGAATGACCATGTATGACGTGACGCTCAGCACATCGCACTTCCCGGCGCAGAATGATGCGGACATCCGCGACATCACGGTTGGCGGGTTGCTGCGAGAGGTGGCAACCAGCCACCCGGATGCCGTGGGAATCGTGGATGTCGCAGACAGCGGTGACAGTGGCCAGTCATGGACCTATGCGGAGATACTGGCGCAGGCCGAGCGCTTGGCCCGCGCCCTCGCCACCCGGTTCCAGCCAAGTGAAAGGGTCGTCGTCTGGGCACCCAATATTCCCCAGTGGATTTTCATGGAATATGCCTGCGGTCTGGCGGGGCTGGTTCTGGTCACGGCCAATCCGTCCTTTCAGGCCTCCGAGCTCAGATATGTGCTGGAGCAATCCGGTGCCGTCGGCCTGTTCATGGTTGATACCTTCCGAGGCAATCCCATGGCTGAGATTGCGCGCGAGGCGACGAAAGGCAACACGGGCCTGCGCGAGGTCGTCAATCTGGAGGACGAAGGTGCGCTCTATGCACATGGGGAGCGGCCCGCCGTGCTGCCGGACGTCCAGCCGGACGATGCCGCGCAGATCCAGTACACCTCGGGAACAACCGGATTTCCCAAAGGCGCGGTGCTCAGCCACAAGAACCTTGTGAACAACGCGCGACTGTTCGGCGCGCGCAAGCAGGTTGGGTCGCATTCAGTCTGGGCCAATTTCATGCCGCTCTTTCACACGGCGGGCTGTGCGACGGGAGCCTTGGGATGCCTCCAGGCCGCCTGCAAGATGCTGTTGATAAAACGGTTCGATGCGGATGTCTTTGCGCGGCTGATTGAAGAACAGGGCGTCACGACCTGTTTCGCTGTTCCCACCATGTTGTTCAATCTTCTGGAAACGCTGGATAGAAGCCCGCGCGATATGTCCTCGCTTGAGGTCATCACGACGGGCGGCGCGCCGGTGCCACCCGATCTGGTCCGCCGGGTGCGGGACCGTCTGGGCTGTCACCTGCTCAGCGCTTTCGGGCAAACGGAACACAGCCCGATGATCTGCTTGAACCCTGTCGAGGCATCACTGGAACAGATCGTGGAAACGGCTGGCCAGCCGCTGCCACAGACAGAGGTTTCGATCCGTTCACCTGAAGGCAACCGGGTGCTTCCAATCGGTGAAGTCGGCGAGATTTGCGCGCGGTCCTACGCCGTGATGATCGGCTATAATGACAACCCGGAGGCTACCGCCGCCGCCATCGATGGCGAAGGCTGGCTGCATACCGGCGATCTGGGCACGATGGATGCCCAGGGGTTCGTGCGGGTGACTGGCCGTGTGAAGGACATGATCATACGCGGCGGTGAAAACCATTTCCCGGCAGAGATCGAGGCGGTGTTGGTGACCCACAGGCATGTGGCGCAAGTCGCCGTAGTTGGCCTGCCGGACGAGAAATGGGGAGAGGTGATCGCGGCATTCATCCTGTCCGACCAACCGCTCGACGTGGCCGATTTGCGCAGCCACTGCCGGGCGCATCTGTCCGCGCAGAAAACGCCATCGGTCTGGGTGCGCGTGACGGACTTCCCTCTGACAGGCTCCGGTAAAGTGCAGAAGTTCGCCATTCGTGAGAAGTTCCTCGCAGGCAACTACGGAGAGGTTCTGAAATGAGTGCGCGAATTGAAAAGGACGGTCCCGTCTGGACCGTTGTCCATTCCCGCCCAGAGGCCCGCAATGCCATGGACCCCGAAAGCGCCAAGGCACTCTTTGAGGCGTTCCAGTCGTTTGACGCGGACGATACCGCCAGTGTTGCCGTGTTCTGGGGCGAAGGCGGAGCCTTTTGCGCCGGTTGGGATTTGAAGCATGCGGCTTCGCTTGCCGGGGCCGAGGCGCTTGATCCGTTCGACTTCCCCGAGGAAGGCGACCCACCGATGGCGGCCATGGGACCCAGTCGGCTGGAGTTGTCCAAACCGGTGATCGCCGCCGTTTCAGGGCCTGCCGTGGCCGGTGGCATGGAACTGGCGCTTTGGTGCGATATCCGGGTGATGGAAGAGACCGCCTTCATGGGGGTTTACTGCCGCCGCTGGGGCATTCCACTGATCGACGGTGGGACAGTGCGCCTGCCGCGTCTGGTGGGCGAAGGGCGCGCGATGGACCTGATCCTGACCGGTCGCCGCGTCGATGCAGACGAGGCGCTGCGGATCGGCTTGTGCGAATACGTGGTGCCCGAAGGCGACGCGCGGATCAAGGCCGAGACTCTGGCCCATGATATCGCCCGTTTCCCGCAAAGCTGCATGCGCGCAGATAGATGTTCAGTGCGAGCCCAGCACGGGCTTTCGGTGCGCGAGGCGCTACGGCAGGAATGGCGAGGCAGCAAGGCCGAGGTCACCAAAGGTGTCGAAGGCGCCACTCGGTTTGCCAGCGGCAAGGGCCGTGGGGGCGATTTCCGCGATGTATGAACTGGCCGTCACCACCTCCCATGTGCCGGCCCAGTCCGACATGGAGACACGCGAGATCACCATCGGCGCATTGCTGCGCGAGGTGGCTGCGGCGCGACCGGAGGCGGAGGCCTTGGTCGAAGTCAGGCAGGACGGTACAGAAGGACGCCGCTGGACCTACGCCGAACTTCTGAAAGATGCCGAGCGGCTGGCGATGGCGCTCTCCACCCGGTTTGCGCCCGGCGAACGGGTGGTCATATGGTCGCCCAACAGTCCCGAATGGGTGCTGATGGAATATGCTTGTGCGCTGTCCGGACTGGTTCTGGTGACGGCGAACCCGGCCTTTCAGGCACGCGAGCTGGCCTATGTTCTGGAGCAGTCACGCGCGGTTGCCCTGTTCCTTGTCGAGAAGTTCCGTGGCAACCCGATGGGCCGGATTGGAGCTGAGGTCGTGACCGACATCGCGGCCATCCGCGAAGTCACAGATATGGAAAGTTATGCGCTCTTTGCACAGGGCACCCGCCCGCTTGCTTTGCCCGAAGTTGCCCCGGGCGACGCTGCGATGATCCAATATACGTCCGGCACAACAGGTTTTCCCAAGGGCGCTGTTCTCAGCCATCGCGGATTGGTCAACAATGCGCGCTTCTACGCGTTCCGTTGCGGCGCAATCAAGGCGACGACCTGGGTCAACATCATGCCGATGTTTCACACCTCGGGCTGCGGGATGGTCACGCTTGGATGCCTTCAGGCGGGGTGCCGCATGGTGCTGGTCAGCCTTTTTGACCCGGATGTGGTTCTGGACCAGATGGAAGCGACCAGCGCGGACATCATCCTTGGCGTGCCGACCATGGTGGTGGCCTTGCTCGACGCGCAGGAAACGCGTCCGCGAGACCTTTCGGCCCTGAAGCTCGTCAGCTGCGGCGGTTCGATGGTGGCGCCCGAAATGGTGCGCCGGGTGCAGACCCTGATGGGCGCCGGATTTTCGACGCTCTATGGCCAGACCGAGCATTGTCCGGTGATCACACAACACCATCTGGACGACCGCATCGACGACATCTGCAACACGGCTGGCCAACCGGTGGCGCAAACCGAGGTCTCGATCCGCAGCGTCGATGACAACCTCGCCGTCGCCATTGGCGAGGTTGGGGAAATCTGTGCCCGCGGCCCCTGCGTCATGCTGGAATACAACGACAATCCCAAGGCTACGTCCGAGACTGTCGACGCGATGGGTTGGCTGCATACCGGCGATCTGGGCCGGATGGATGCGCGCGGCTATGTCACCGTCACGGGCCGCGTCAAGGAAATGATCATCCGTGGTGGCGAGAACCATTTCCCGGCGGAGATCGAGAACTGCCTGTTGGAACACCCGGGCGTGGCCGAGGTCGCCGTTGTCGGCCTGCCGGACCCGAAATGGGGCGAGGTCATCGGCGCGTTCATCCGCGGCACGGGGCCGCTCGACAAGGGCGCGCTGCACGCGCATTGCCGCGCAAACATGTCGCCGCAGAAAACCCCGAATGTCTGGGTGCAGGTCGATGACTTTCCCCTGACCGGCTCGGGCAAAATCCAGAAATTCGTTCTCCGCGACCGTTTCGTCGCCGGGGAGTTCACTCAACTCTGACTGACAGGAACCGCCATGCAGGACGCAACCAGACATTATATCAACGGCGGGTGGGTCGCCTCGATCGACGGGCGTGAAATGGCGGTTGAGAACCCGTCAACCGAAGAGAAGATCGCCACGATCACTTTGGGTGGCGCCGCTGATGCCGACGCGGCCGTCGCCGCAGCCAAGGCAGCCTTCCCGGCTTGGGCGGCAACAGACCCTTTGGATCGGATCGCCGCACTGGAGCGGTTGATGGAGGTCTACAAGGGCCAAGCCGAAGACATGGCGCAGGCCATCAGCTTTGAGATGGGTGCACCTATCGCATTGGCAAAGACGGCGCAGGTCGGTGCCGGGGCTGGGCATCTCAAGAACACCATTCGGGCGGCCAAGGCTTTTGCCTTTGAACGTCCCTTGGGGGATCATGCGCCCGGCGATATGATCCTATACGAGCCGGTTGGTGTCTGTGCCCTGATTACGCCCTGGAACTGGCCGATGAACCAGGTGATGCTGAAGGTGGCACCGGCGCTGGCGGCAGGGTGCACTATGGTGCTGAAACCCGCCGAACAGGCCCCGCTCAGCGCCATTCTGCTGGCCGAGATGATCGATGCAGCGGGCTTTCCGTCCGGTGTGTTCAATCTTGTGAACGG
>JAHDCH010000228.1 GCA_020629995.1 Pseudaestuariivita sp.
GGCGTTGAACGCCTTGCAGAATTCCATGATGTTGATGCCGCGCTGACCCAGCGCCGGACCAACCGGCGGGCTCGGGTTTGCTTGTCCGGCAGGCACCTGAAGCTTCATGGTGCCGGCAAGTTTCTTGGCCATTGGCCTTCTCCTTTTGCAACTCCTTCAGGACGCGTCCCTCAGGATATGTCGATGTGGTCCGGTCCGGGCCTCGCGTGGCCCTCGCCTCCCACATGGGGCTCTCGTTTCGAGAGGCTTTAGCGCTTATCCGGGAGGTATCGGTATTGCAACGACTTTGTCGCAAAAACACGGCAGCCCGTGGCTTAAATGTGCCTGTAAAGCTGAATGACGTTACTAGCGTGACGCATTACGTTGGACGCTCAGACTCAAGAAACGTTGCAGGAATAGGCTGGTCGATTGCTGAGCTGTTCATCGTCCTCAAGGCCCTGAAGCGCGAGGCGGACAACATCGCCTTCGACGGCCCTTGGATTGTGAAATCCGACAAAAAGATCGCCCGTCTCAGGCTGCACTGTCACGCTCTCTGCCCATCCGCCAATCGTGTCCAACGGGAGGGACGTCATTCTTACGAAACTTCGATTGAAAATCACCAGCTCCTCTTCCCCTGCATGCCGGAAGATTGCAAATAACCGGCCCGTCACAGGATCACGCGCAACATCTCGATAGGTCCCCGGACGATTGTCGCGGCCAAATATCGTGAATTTTTGAGTGGTGGGGTAATAGGCCAGGTAGGGCGCCTCAAAACTGGCGAAGATTTCGCCTTCCGCCAGAATTTCCCCGCCTGTGACGCCCGGCCTCAAACCCGCAAGCTCGTTCGGCAGGCGCAAGACCCCTTTCCGGCGCGGGATATTACCATCGAATATGCCCCCGCTACCACCGAGGAAAAGCCATCCTCCTTCAGACATACCGCCAGCCTCAAAGTCGAAAGACAGCGCTTTCGTGCCAGCACGAACGCCCGACAAAGTGTATCTGTGCATGGCGGTGGAGGACCCCAGGATCCACAGACCGCAGAATTCCGGCGCATAGGTCAGAGATCCTGGAAAACGCGCCTTGAACCGATCAACTTCGACTAACTCCAGTGTTTGCGAAACCGAGGGCGCAGCAATGGCCATTATCAAAGCCGTGGCAAGGATTTGTTTCCAAGCCCGCATGATTAGGTGCCGCAACTGCACCATCTTTACCCCTGCTTGGTCACCTGGGTGAATTCCAGCTCGACCGGGGTCTCGCGACCAAAGATCGACACGGTGACCTTCAGGCGCTGGTTGTCGTCGTCGACCTCTTCGACCATGCCGTCGAAATCCTCGAACGGGCCGTCGTTGACCTTGACCTTCTCGCCCACCTCGAAGCTGATCAGCAGCTTGGGCGCATCCTCGCCTTCCTGCACGCGGCCCAGGATCTGCTGGACCTCTGCGTCGCGCATCGGCATCGGGCGGCCCTGCGGCCCCAGAAAGCCGGTGACCCGGTCGATCGAGTTGATCAGGTGATAGCCCGCGTCCGACATCTCCATCCGCACCAGCACGTAGCCCGGCATAAAGCGCCGCTCGGCGGTCACCTTCTTGCCGCGGCGCACCTCGATCACCTCTTCGGTCGGGACCAGCACCTCTTCGATGTCGTCCTCAAGGCCCTGCTCGATGACGGACGTGCGAATCTTCTCCGCGATCTTCTTTTCGAAGTTCGACAGGACGCTGACCGAATACCAACGCTTTGCCATGCCGCTTGCCCTTTCGCTGTGCGCCAGAAACACGAAGGCGCGCGAGGTTTCCCCTGCGCGCCTGATGTATCGCGGTCTTACCCCGGGCCGCGCCGGGGATCAAGCTTGAATGGCCTAGCCGAACATGCCCAGCGTCAGCTCCAGCCCGCCCCGGATCGCAATGTCGACCAGCGCGAAGAACACCGCGCACAGGGCCGCCATGATGAACACCATGATGGTGGTCAGGATGACCTCTCGCCGGGTCGGCCAGACGACCTTGGAAACTTCCGAGCGGACCTGCTGAATGAACTGGAGCGGATTGGCCATGTGCGCCTGCCTTTGCAACGTTTCAGGTCACATACGCGGCAGGCGCGTCCGGTTCAAGGGGCCGCTGCGCGTCACCGCAGCCTGCCCGCCTGCCCTTTATGTTCCTCGGGGGTGTGCTGTCCCGCTTTTGGACTATGCGGTCCAGTTGCGGAAACTCAGCAGCGGCATGCCCAGCGCGTTGGAAAAGGGGTGGCCTCCGCCCTCGATCACCGAATGCTTGCGGCTGCGGATGATCTTTTTGCCCAAGGGGAAGTTGTTCCCCCCGCGCGAGCTGGCCGAGCTGCGCCTTTTGGGCTTGGACAACACGCGCATGCCAAACTTGTGCGACATCAGCCCCCGGTTCGTGGACCAGCCGGGCTTGTCCAGATCGGTCGATCCCATGTGCGGGTGGCTGCGCATGATCTTGAGATCCATCAGCAGGTCGCTGGCGACCTGTTCCTCGACATAGCGGTCTTCCCTGGCCAGCCCCACATCCAGCGAGGACACCGTGTCGACGATCTCGCTTGCCCGGCGGGCCGCTCCGATCGGGTTGAACGGTGCGCGCACCACCACCAGCCGGCGGGCTCCGGACATGTGCTCGGCATAGGCCGCCGCTGCGTCTTCGCTGACGCGGGCCGCGCGCATGTCGGCCATGGCGGTGTCGCTCGGGGCGATGACGTCGATGATGCGATCCGGCATGCCGGCGGCCGCCAGCTCGGCGGTCACCTGATCGGCGCTTGCGGTATCCGGGTACAGACGCGTGATGATCGTGGTCATGATCTCTCCTTCGAAATTGAGCCTGCTCTGCCCTTGCGCAAAGTCAGGTCTGACGCGTGATGCGGGCAGGCGTGGCACCCTGCCGCCCGGATCTGGTTTGGGTTTACGTTACTTGACATAAGCCGCCTTCCGCCGCCGTCCAGCGGCGCCAAGCAGCGGATGCATGGCCACGACGGCCAGCGCGAGACACAGCATCTCGATGATGAATACCGGCACATAAGGCGCTTGTGGGGCTGCCGTTCCGGACGGCAGGGCCAGAATGACGTCTCTTGCGATCCCACCCGAGGCCACGGCCAGCCCTGCTGCGGTTGCCTGCACCGCGCCCCATGCGCCCAGCGCCAGGCCGATCTGCCCTTTGGGCGCCGCCCGCATCGTTGCAGTCAGCGTTCCGTGACCGAACAGGCCGGCCCCCAGCCCCACAAGGCCCACCGCGATGGTGAACGGCCACAGCATGCCCGGCCCCGCCGACAGGACAATGCCGCCAAAGGCCGGCACGCCTATCAGCGCCCCGGCCCAGGCCATGCGCACCGGGTCGCCGTTGCGGGTCAGCACGTAGCTGGCAAACCAAAAGCCCACCAGCGTGCCCAGCGCCAGAACCGCGGTCAGGCGTGTGGTCTCGGCCACGCTCATGGCCAGCACCTGCCCTCCGTAGGGCTCCAGCAGAACGTCCGCCATGGCAAATCCAAAGGTGCCCAGCCCGATCACCAGCAGCAGCCTCGTGGCTCCGCTGGCCTGCATCAGGCGGGCCCATGCCGTGCTGAAAGGCTCGGTCTGCGGCGGCCTTGCCGCGCGCTCGCGGTCTCGGGCCTCCTGTTTCCACAAGGCGACGCCGTTCAGCGCGATGGTCAGAACCGCCGCGCCCTGAATCACCTGGATCAGCCGCCCGGGCGTATAGGTTTCCAGCAGCGCGCCAAACACAAAAGCCGCACCGATCATGCCCACCAGCAGCATGACATACATCAGCCCCACGACGTTGGGCTGGTCTTCTTCCCTGACCAGATCGGTCGCCAGCGCGAGACCGACAGTCTGCACGATATGCACGCCCGCCCCCACCAGCAGAAACGCCAGCGCCGCCGAACTGTAGCCGATCCACTTGGGCGCATCGACGGCCTCTCCGTAGCCGGACAGGACCAGCAGCGCGAACGGCATGACGGCGAAACCGCCGAACTGCAGCATCGTGCCCTTCCATATGTACGGCACGCGTCGCCAGCCCAGCGCGCTGCGGTGCTGGTCGCTGCGATACCCGATGATCGCGCGGAACGGGGCAAACAGAAGCGGCAAGGCGAGCATCACCGCGACAATCGTCGCCGGGACCTCAAGCTCTACGATCATCACCCGGTTCAGCGTGCCGACCAGCAGCACCAGCGCCATCCCCACGGTGATCTGAAACAAAGACAGCCGCAACAAGCGGCCAAGAGGCACCTCTTCGCTCGCCACATCTGCAAACGGCAGCCATCTCGTGCTGAGACGGGACAACCTGTTAAGCAGGAACGCGCGCGTGTTGAACATCATGGGCCTCGGGAGTTCGGAAGCGCGGCAATCCAGACCGCCGCGCTCCCTTGCGTCACTTGCGTGACGCTGTTCAAAGCTCGGGCGCTGCCGGCTTGACGTAATTGGCGGCCGTCACCTCGTCGAGAAGAACCGGCGCTTGCGTGCCATCCGGCAGCACAACCGCAATCGGCGTCCCTTCGTCGTTGAGGATGAGCGGTGCCATCGCGTTTGCGGTCTGCACGCCGTCTTCTTCCAGCAGCATCGAGGCCGACTCGGACGAGCCCATCTCGTTGCCCTTCAGGAAGTCGCTGACCCAGCCGGTGTTCGACAGAACAGCGACGTGAACCGCGAACGACCCGACGGCCACTGCGCCAAGGAAGATCGGAATGCCAACGGTGGGGTTCACCACCAGCCACATTTTCGAATTGTTCATATCTCTGCCTCCTTAACCGAGCCAGGGGGTGGACACAGCCACCAGGATATGAGCGAGCAGCGCAATCGCGCCGAAAACCCGCGTGCCGTCGATCAGGTAGCTGTGGACTTCCTCAGCTTCGCGGATCGTCAGCCCGGTGGGCCATACTTTATCGGGATCGTCGGACATGTATGTCCCTCCGTCGTCCAATAAGGTTGCGTTA
>JAHDCH010000229.1 GCA_020629995.1 Pseudaestuariivita sp.
TCGTGCGCGCCGAAAGCGGTGACGAGGCGATCCTGCGCATCCACGAGGACGCGCCTGACATCATCGTGCTGGACTGGATGCTGCCGGGTGTGTCCGGCATCGAGGTCTGTCGCCAGATCAAGGCGCGGTCCGAAACCCGCGCGACGCCGGTCATCATGCTGTCGGCCCGGTCCGAAGAAGTGGACCGCGTGCGCGGGCTGGAGACCGGGGCCGACGATTATGTCGTCAAACCCTATTCGGTCGTCGAACTGATGGCCCGCGTGCGCGCCCAGCTGCGCCGCACGCGTCCCGCCACGGTGGGCGAGCGGCTGGAGTATGATGACATCGTGCTGGACAGCGAAACCCACCGGGTGACGCGCGATGGGGCCGAGCTGAAGCTGGGGCCCACCGAATTCCGCCTTTTGTCGACGTTCATGGAAAAACCCGGCCGGGTCTGGACGCGCGAGCAATTGCTCGACCGGGTCTGGGGGCGCGACATCTATGTCGATACCCGGACCGTGGACGTGCATATCGGCCGGTTGCGCAAAGCGCTCAGCCAGCATGGCGGCTCGGATCCTTTGCGCACGGTGCGCGGGGCAGGCTACGCCCTGGGCTAAGGGGGCGGGTTTGCGCACCCGAACGCGGGTGGCTTGCTTGCGGCCCTGCGATTGGCTAGCGTCCGCCACATGGCGCAAACGTCCGAAATAACGGAGCGACTCGCTACGCGGCTCAAGGAAGAGCGCGCCGCGCGGGGGCTGTCGCTCGAGGCTCTGGCCGGGCTGTCGGGCGTCTCACGCTCGATGCTCAGCCAGATAGAACGCGGCGAAAGCTCGCCTACAGTGGCCAGCCTTTGGCACCTGACGCGGGCGCTGGGGCTGGATTTTTCGGGCTTGCTCGATGCGGGACCCGACGCTCAGAGCCCGATCCTCCAGTTGATGCGCAGTGGCGCTGTGCCGGTGATGGAACAGGCCGAAAACGGCGTCACCATCCGCATCCTTTCACCGCCCGAAGATGTTGGAGCAACAGAGGTTTACGAGCTGATCTTTGCGCAAGGCGGCCACTTGACCTCGCCGCCCCACAAGGCCGGCTGTACCGAGATCCTGACGGTGCTGGACGGCACGCTGGACGTGTCCTCGGGCGACGCGCAGGAAGCCCTGAGCACCGGCGACACGATCCGCTACCGCGCGGACCTGCCGCACAGGATTGCGGCCCCTGGCGCGGCCAAGGCTCTGCTGGTCGTCAAGAATCCGTGATATAAGAAATCATCCTTTATATTGACATGTGCGCAATGACGGAGCATCCTTCCGCAAAAGCGGAGAAGGCGGTGCCCCATGTCCTTTCTGGATCATATCAACTCGGAACTTGAACAGACGCGCGCGGCGGGTCTCTACAAGGTGGAACGTCCCATCACGTCGCCTCAGGGCGGCCGGATCGAAACCGACAGCGGGACCAAGCTGAACCTTTGCGCCAACAATTACCTGGGTCTGGCCGATCATCCGGCCTTGCGCGATGCCGCACGCGGCAGCCTGGACAGCGATGGCTACGGCATGGCGTCGGTGCGGTTCATCTGCGGGACCCAGGCTGCCCATCGCGAGCTGGAGCAGCGGCTGGCGCGGTTCCTGGGCCATGACGACAGCATCTTGTTTGCCGCCTGTTTCGACGCCAACGGTGGCTTGTTCGAACCTCTTTTGGGGCCCGAGGACGCGGTGGTGTCAGACGCGCTGAACCATGCGTCCATCATCGATGGAATCCGCCTGTGCAAGGCGCGGCGCTATCGATATGCGACATCCGACATGACCGACCTTGAGGGCCAGTTGAAACTGGCACGCGAAGAGGGCGCGCGGCATATCATGATTGCGACCGATGGCGTGTTCTCCATGGACGGGACATTGGCAAATCTGCCGGATATCAAAGCGCTGGCAACGGCTTATGATGCGATCCTCATGGTGGATGATTGCCATGCAACGGGGTTCATGGGGCCTGGCGGGCGCGGCACGCCAGCGCATTTCGGCCTGAGCGCCGATATCCTGACGGGCACGCTGGGCAAGGCTTTGGGCGGGGCGCTTGGCGGGTACATCTCGGGGCCGCAGCCGGTGGTTGATCTGCTGCGCCAGCGCGCGCGGCCGTACCTGTTTTCGAACGCGCTGCCGCCGTCGATCGTGGCCGCGGGGCTGGCCGCGCTGGATCTTGTGGAACAGGGCGACGACCTGCGCGCGCAGCTGTTCCAGAACACCGCCCACTGGCGCAGCGGGCTGACCGCACTGGGGTTTGACTTGCTTCCAGGCGAACACCCCATCGTCCCGGTTATGCTGTACGAGGCAGAGCTGGCGCAGGAGTTTGCCCGTCTGGCCTATGACCGCGGTGTTTATGTGTCAGGCTTTTTCTATCCGGTGGTGCCACGTGGGCAGGCGCGGATACGCACCCAGATGAACGCCGCACTGACGCGGGCCGATCTGGACGAGGCGCTGGAGGTCTTTGCCGATGTGGGCCGCACGCTGGGGGTGATCGCATGAGAGCGCTGGTCAAGGCTGAGGCAGCGCCGGGCCTCTGGGCGCGCGAGGTGGATGTGCCGGAGATCGGCGCGGACGAGGTGCTGATCCGCGTGCGCAAGACCGGCATCTGCGGCACCGATGTGCACATCTGGAACTGGGACGCCTGGGCGCAGCGTACGGTTCCGGTGCCGCTGGTGACGGGCCATGAATTTGCCGGTGAAATTGCCGAGGTTGGCCGCGATGTCCAGGGCCTGAAGGTCGGGCAACGTGTCTCGGGCGAAGGGCACCTGATTGGCAAGACCTCGCGCCAATCCCGCGCGGGCCGCTTTCACCTTGATCCCGAAACGCGGGGGATCGGTGTCAACGAACCGGGTGCCTTTGCCGAATACCTGGCGCTGCCGGCGTTCAACGTCGTGCCACTGCCGGACGAGATCGACGATGAGATCGGGGCCATCCTCGACCCGCTTGGCAACGCGGTGCACACCGCGCTCAGCTTTGATCTTCTGGGCGAGGATGTTCTGATCACCGGTGCGGGACCCATCGGGATCATGGCTGCCGCCGTGGCGCGGCATGCGGGCGCGCGGCATGTGGTGATCACCGACATCAACGCGGACCGCCTTGCCCTTGCCGGGCGCGTGGCGGATGTGAAGCCCGTAAATGTCGCAACCGACGATCTGAGATCGATAATGGAAAACAAAGGGATGCGCGAGGGTTTTGATGTCGGGCTCGAGATGTCCGGCACGCAGGCCGCCTTTGACCAGATGGTCGATGTGATGGTCATGGGCGGGCGGATCGCAATGCTGGGCATCCCGCCGGGCGACAGCCGGATCGACTGGTCGCGGATCGTTTTCCGCGCGCTGACGATCAAGGGCGTCTACGGGCGCGAGATTTTCGAGACCTGGTACAAGATGATCGCGATGCTGCAGAACGGGCTGGATGTGCGCGGGGTCATCACGCACCGCCTGCCGGCGCGGGATTTCGAAGCGGGCTTTGCCGCAATGCGGGATGGCAGCTGCGGGAAGGTGGTGCTGGACTGGGCCTCGCCCTAGCCGCGCGACACCAGCAGCCGCAGACCAAGCATGGCCAGAAGGCCCGCCGCGATCCGGTCCAGCCATGGTTTTGCGCGCAGATACCCCGCGCGCGCCGGGGCGGACGACAGCGCGAGCGCAACGCATGTGTAGAACAGCCATTCCAGAGCAAGGTGATTGAGCGTGATCACCGCGATCCCGCGCGCATCGATCCCTTGTGGAAAGACCACAACGATCACGGCGGCGGCAAACAGCATGGATTTGGGGTTGCCAAGGTTGACGAGCACACCCGCCACAAAGGCGCGGTGGCGGGGCAGGGTCGCTTCGCCCAGCGGTTTTGACGCACCGCGCCAGGTCAGCACCGCAAGATAGATCAGATAGAGCGCGCCTGCTATCTTGAGAGCGGCATAGGTCCAGGGAAAGAGATCAAAAACCACCTTGAGGCCAAGCAGCGCGGCAAGCGTCCAGCCTGCGGCCGCAAGCCCAAGACCCAGCCCCGTCGCAATCCCCGCCGCGCGCCCCGCGCTGACCGAGGTTTTGACCGCCATCAGAAAGGCGGCTCCGGGGCTGACTATTGCGGCGCCCAGCACCAGGTTAAACGCGATCAGCTGGTCCCAGGTCATTCCGCCCGCTCCAGCGTCATGGTGGTCAGCAGGATGATGTCGGGCGTGCCGTCTTCGGCAATGCGGGTCAGCTGCACGCCGGCCAGAACACCCGGCGCCAGCATGACCAGATCAGTCAGAACCACGGCCTGCCGTCCCCCCGCCTTGGCGGCCCGTTCGGCCCGCATTTGCAGCAGGTCGGTCAACGGGCACCCCAAGGCGGTCAGGTCCAGCTCCAGCGCCTCGGCGGCCTTGGAAAACGCCAATGTCCTGTCGCCGCGCCCATTCAGATGGAACGTGCCCGGGGCCAGCAAGGTCAGATCGACCCGCGCGTCCTTGATCCCAAAGGTGCCGGTCCCGTCTGCGGCCAACGTAATGACCGCAGCCTCGGCAGGCGGTTGTGGAACAGGCTGGGATTGGCCGGCAACGGTGATCACAGCCTCGATCACGCGTGTGGTATAAGTGCCCGAGACCGCCTCGGCGGCGGCCTCGCCCGTCAGGTTGCACAGCGCCTGGGCCGGTCCGGCGGCCAGCATCAGCGCACATGCCGCCGCGCGCATCATCCCTTGGACATGTCCGGCGCGTCGACGGCCTTCATTCCGACGACGTGATATCCGGCGTCGACGTGCAGGTTTTCGCCGGTCACACCCGCTCCCAGATCCGACAGCAGGTACAGTGCCGAATTGCCCACGTCTTCGATGGTCACGTTGCGGCGCAGGGGCGAATTGTATTCGTTCCATTTCATGATGTAGCGGAAATCGCCAATGCCGCTGGCGGCCAGCGTCTTGATCGGGC
>JAHDCH010000230.1 GCA_020629995.1 Pseudaestuariivita sp.
GGCTGTTGATGCGCGGATCTTTCAGCCTGCGTGCCAGCGCTGTCACAACATAGACAGGCACTTTGCTGCCCGCGTCGCGCAGCCTGTGCACCACGTCGCCGCCGGTCAGCTCGGGCATGTCGTAGTCGGTGATCAAGGCCGACCACGCGTCGCCATCTTCCAGCAAGGTCTCGATCGCCAGCTGCGGATCGGTGATGGGCACCGCCTCGGCTCCGTGCTCTTCCAGATAGGTGGCAAGCACCTCGGTCACCTGCTCTTCGTCATCCAGCAGCAGCAAGGTCAGGCCGCTCAGGTCAAACTCGGCCTCTGTGCTGGGGCCCTCTTTGGGGCGGGTTTCGACCAGCGGCCAAAAGACCGTGAACCTTGTGCCCTTGCCCGGCGCCGACTGGACGGCAATCGCGCCGCCCGCCCGTTCGACGATGGTTGCCACCATCGGCAGGCCCACGCCCGTTCCGGCGCTGCCCTTGGTCGAAAAATACGGCTCGAACACCCGGTCGAGCGTGGCCGCATCCATGCCGCATCCTGCATCCGCCACCTCAAGCCGGGCATAGACGCGCCCGGTTGTCAGGGCGCCCACCTGGGCCGTTGTTTCTTGTGCGGCCACGGGCCCCAGCGTGACCTGTATCTGCCCTGCGGACCCGCGATAGGCGTCGTTGGCGTTCAGGATCAGGTTCACCAGAACCTGGCTGACATCGCCGGTCTGCCCGCGGATCAGCACCGCCTCTCCGCCTGCCTCGACCCCAAGCGTCACGTCCGCATCCAGGCTGGCGCTGACAAGGTCCTGCGCTTCGGACAAGGCCGCGCGGAGGTCAAAGACGCTGTCATCCTCGCCCGCCGCGCCCAGGTCCAGCAGCGTGTTGACCAGCCGCGCTGCCTGATTGCCGGCGCGGCCGATCCGCCCTGCGTGTTCGCGGATCGCGGGGCTCACCCCGTCCTCCATTCCGATCAGCGTGGCCGAGCCGTTGATGGCCGACAGGAGGTTGTTGAAATCATGCGCCAGGCCCGCCGCCAGCTGCGAGATCGCCTCGCGGCGGCGGGAGCGCTCAAGCTGGGTGTTCAGCTCTTGCTGGCGTTCCAGCATCAGAACCCTTGCCGTTGCGTTGCGGATCACGGCCACTTCGCCCACCTTGTCGACAAACGTGGGCGACACTTCGTGGAACATGTTGGCATCGCTTGGCTTTTTCAGCGCCATCAGCGTGCCGCCCCCATCGCTGACCCGGGCGGATTCAGGCACATCCGGCGCGTCTTCGGTGTAAAAGGCCCGCCATTTGCGCCCAACAAGGTCCGTCTCGGACCGGGCGTCGAACAGCTTTGCCAGGCTGGGGTTCGCGTAGATGATCCGGCCTTTTGCATCTGCAATCGCGATTCCGTCTGACGCGTTTTCGACCGCCACCGCGCGCTGTCTCAGCAGCCGTTCCGTGTTGCGCAGCGATGTGATGTCGGTGGCCGAGATCACAAGGTTGCCCTCGGCGGCGCTGTCGGCGCGCACCAGCACCTGTTTGCCGTCGGGCAGGCGCAGGCGCTGGCCCGCCGCATCCTGCGTCAGCTGCGTCAGATCGGGGTTCAGAAACTCGGGCGCGTCCGGCTTCTGGGCCTTGGGGATCGCATCAAGATAGGCTTGCCAGTTTTCGGCAAACCCGGTGCCTTCGGCCCAATCGACGCCGGGAGCGGGAAACATGCGCGTCAGCGCCGGGTTGCTGAACCCGACCGTCTGCCCGTCTCCCAGCACCAGCAGGAAGGCGTCATTGGTGTGGGCCAGCGTCGCCTCCAGCCGTTCCTTGGCCTCTTGCTGCGCGGCCTCGAGCGCGACACGTTGCGATGCGTCGTTCTGCGTGGCAACCACATGCGTTGCCGTGCCGCTTGCGTCCTTGACCGGGAACAGGCTGAGATCGTTCCAGAAGGTTTCACCCGACTTGCGCCGGTTGTTCAGCAGAAATGACCCGGTTGCCCGGTCGCGCACGGCGTCCCGCAGGCGGCGGCGTTCGGGGCTGTCGGGTGAATCATTGGCCAGAAACCGGCAGTTCTGGCCCAGCACCTCGTGTGATTGATACCCGGTCAGCGTCTCGAACGCCTTGTTCACAAAGACCAACGGCATGTCATCGCGCGACGCATCCGCGATGGCAAAGCCCGACGACGACCCGTCTATGACCGCCGCCAGCAGCGCGTTTTGCGCACTCAGCTGCAACGCGCCAAGCAATTGCGACGCAAACCGGCTCAGCCTGCGGAGCAGCTGCGCATCATCCTTGGAAAAGTGGCCCGGGTCGGGATGAAAACAGGCTACCGCGCCGCTGGCGCCATCGGGGTGGCTGACCGGGGCGGTCAACAGGCTGCGCGTCGGCGCAAGAGGCCCGCTCAGACAGCCCGACCACGCGTCCAGCGCGCCAAGATCCACAAAGGTGCGGTATTTGCGGCCCAGGCTGGTCGGCGGCACAAACGGCACCACCCCCGCGCCTTCGGGCCATTCGGCAACCGGGACGTGGCGGCCGTCCTCGATCCGCAGGATCGCGACCGAGTTTGCGCGCAGGGATCTGGCCAATTCGCTCAGGAAGGCGCGGATCGCCGCCTGCGGATCGGCAGCGGTGGCCACCGCCTCGAGCATGTCCAGAAGCGCTGTTGTCTCCTTCAGGGCCTGCGCTTCGCTCGCGCGCAAGCTCTGAACTTCGATCAGGATTTCCCGGAGGCGCTCGTTCGCGGACATCTTTGGGGTGTCGGCACTCTCAGTTGGGCAGGTTCGTAAAGACTACACAGGAAATCATCAGATTGCCATGGCGGTTGCCCGCCCCGCTGACCTGCCCCTGTTCGCCAAAGGTAAAGGCCGCCTGGAACGGCACGTTCGGAAGCGCATCGCGCACACCGCCCAGGATCGTGGGTACCCGATCCTCGACCGCCAAAAGGCAGCCGCCGCAATAGATCATGTAGGCGCCCGCAACCGATCCCGCGTCCAGACCGCCAACGTTGACTGCCTGCGCGGCCACGCGACCGGCCCGTTCGGCCAGAGCCTGGCGATCGCCGGTCATCTGGGTCAGGACGGTGCCCTCGTGGATTTCGGCGAACAGGCCCAGCGACCCGTCCGCGTGCAACTGCGCAGGGTGCAGCAACAGGTAATTCGCCACTCCGTCCTGCGCGCCCAGCTCGACGCCCAAGGGCGCCATCGTGGCTTCGGCCAGGATATTGTGCTCCGATCCCAGCGCGCCGGGCAAAATCTGCCCACCCGTCCAGTCGTGATAGATTTCGGCAGCCGGGCGGCCGTCAATCTCGATCAGTTTGCGCCCTTCGGCGCGGGTGACGGTTCCCTGATGGGGCGCGGGTTCATATCCGTTGTGATAGGCAAATTGCACGCGCGTCGACGGGAAAAGCACGCTGACCACAACGCCCCCGCCTTGCCAATTGGTGCCGTCGGTCACGTTCCAGCCGCCGGACACGGTGTTGTCCGCCGCTGTCCCGCCAAAGATCGGCACATCGGCGCCCGCAACCTCCATGATGCCTTGCAGCACCTCTTCCTCGTTGCCGGGCGTGGCGGACACCAGGATCAGGTCGGGCTTTTCGCCCATGCGGTCAGCCGCGCCAAGTGCGGCCTGGGTGGCCGCGCGGCCCGCCTGCTGCGGGGCCATATCGCCAAAGGCCGCCAAGGCGGTGCCATAATCCCCATCGGCATCCCAGATGCAAAAGGCCGTTGCCTGCGCCGGCGCGACCGATTCCGGCGTGATGCTGCCACGGCATGATGTCGCGCCATGCAGCGCGCCGCCCGCAATGGCCGTCAGGCAGGCGATCCCGTCCCGCGACGCGTCGGCGTCAATATGCAGCGCCACAAAATCCGGCGCGCCGCCATGCGTTGCACAGCGTTCGGACAGGTCGGTGACGTCCACCGCTCCGGTCCACTCCAAGGTCTCGATCTTCATCGAAATCCCTCACAAACTCCACTCGGGGTCATCATACCGCAGCGCACTTCAACCGCGATCCGGCATAGGGATAGCACGCTATACCAAAGGATAGGTTACCCCGGATAAGCCGCTTCGATCATGTGCTGTGACAGCGCTCCATAGACCTCGGCCCATGTGTCGCGCTCGGCCTCGCCGAACCCCTCGCCCAGCAAGGTCTGAAAGGTGGTGATCAACGCGATCCCAACGCTGTCGTAATCCTGCGCCTGCACGCCGTAGGCGACGTGCCGCACCGCAAGATCGCGCGCCGCCGGCAGCCAAGTTTCGTCGTCCTCAAGATTGTCGACCACAAAGCCCAGCGTTTCCATCAGCTTGTCGCCCTGCGCCTCCAAGTCGCTGCGAAACAACGCTTCGGTGTGGGGCGCGATGCGGAAGAGGCTTGCATAGAACACACGCGCCGTTTCTTCGGGTGCAGCCGCGGCCAAAGCCCAGGTTCTGCGGATAATGGCAATCTTGTCCAACGGTCTGGCCCCTTGTGGTCTTGGCGATATGTTGTGATCCTGCGGACAGGTCTCTGTCAATCCGGGATCACGCGTCACCCTGTCCGGCAAAGGCGACCGAGACCGCTCCGAAAGGCCCGAAATCGGCGTGGATGTCGCTGCCCGGCGGGCATTCGACCGGCCGGATAAAGCTGCCCGACAGGATGATCTGCCCCGGCGCGATACTCTGGCCGTACTGCGCCATGCGACGCGCCAGCCAGACGACACTTTGCACCGGATCGTTCAGCACGCCTGCGCCAAGGCCCGTCTCTTCGACCTCGCCATTGCGCGTGGTGATCGCGCCGACCCAGCGCAGGTCAAAGGCGTCGGGCGCGTGCCGCTCGGGGCCCAGAACGATGCCCGCATTGGCCGCATTGTCGCTGATCGTGTCCAGCACGTTGCGCGTGCGCCCCGTAGCCGGATCGGCGCGCAGGATGCGGGTGTCGAGGATCTCGATTGACGGCGCGACAT
>JAHDCH010000231.1 GCA_020629995.1 Pseudaestuariivita sp.
GGCGCGCGCGGACCGGCGTGATCCACACGCCGCGCGGCGAGATCCGCACGCCTGCCTTCATGCCCGTGGGCACGGCGGCGACGGTCAAGGCGATGATGCCCGAAAGCGTAGCCGCGACCGGGGCGGATATTCTGCTGGGCAACACCTATCACCTGATGCTGCGCCCCACGGCAGAGCGGATTGCCAGCTTGGGTGGCCTGCACAGGTTCATGAACTGGGACCGGCCGATCCTGACCGACAGCGGCGGATTTCAGGTGATGAGCCTCGCGGACCTGCGCAAGCTGACCGAAGAGGGGGTGCGCTTTCGCAGCCATATCGACGGGTCGAAACACATGCTGAGCCCCGAGCGGTCGATGGAGATCCAGCGGCTGTTGGGGTCGGATATCGTCATGTGCTTTGACGAATGCCCGGCGCTGCCTGCGGACCGGGATCGGATCGCCGCGTCGATGGAGCTGTCGATGCGGTGGGCAAGTCGGTCGCGCGAGGCCTTTGGTGACCGTCCGGGCCATGCCTTGTTCGGCATTCAGCAAGGCGGGCTGGAAGAAGACTTGCGCGGCCAGAGCGCCGAGGCGCTGCGCGAGATCGGTTTTGACGGTTATGCTGTCGGAGGGCTGGCCGTGGGTGAGGGGCAAGAGGCGATGTTCGGCTGTCTTGACTACGCGCCCGAGCAGTTGCCGCGTGACAAGCCGCGCTATCTGATGGGCGTGGGCAAGCCCGATGACATCGTGGGCGCGGTGGCGCGCGGGATCGATATGATGGATTGCGTTCTGCCTTCACGCTCGGGCCGGACAGGTCAGGCCTGGACCCGGCGCGGACAGGTCAACATCAAGAACGCCCGCCACGCGGGTGATCCGCGCCCGCTGGACGAAGAGTGCACATGCCCGGCTTGCCGCAACTATTCGCGCGCCTATCTGCACCATGTGTTCCGCGCGGGTGAGATGATATCGGGCATGCTGCTGACCTGGCACAACCTGCATTATTATCAGGAGCTGATGCAGGGCATGCGCGAGGCGATTTCCTTGGGGACTTTCGATGCGTTCCAGTCTAAATTTCATGCGGCGCGTGAAGAAGGCGACATCGATCCTGTGTGACGCCGTGCGCCGCTCCCGCAGATGCGGGTCGCCCCGCCCGCCGTCCCGTCAGGCGATCAGCACCAGCGCATAGGCGCAAACGACGATCTGAAGCAGCTGCAGAGCCACAGACGCACCGTGCAGGCGTTTGAACTGGCGATCATCGCCCCTGTCCGTTGCCGCGTTGATCCGGGGCATCAGGATCTGCCGGGCATTGAACGTGCTGCCGGCGATCGCGCCCAGGAGCGCCGCTCCGAGGATCGAGGCGGACATCGCGGACAGTCCCGCGATCACCGCCACCACGATCACCGCGGCATAGTAGTATGGGAAGGTTCCGCGCAGGATGGGGCGCGTCTGTTCAATGCCAAGCAGCCTGAACAGCACCGGCGCAAAGCCAAAGCTGAAAAACACCATGCCGCCAAGCAAAACGGCCGTGCTGAGAAGGGCGAAAACCTGCATGGCATGCAAGTTAATCCGCTGGGCGGCAGGTCAAGATTTTCTTTACATACCTGGGCCGCGGGGCCTTGTTCCTTTGCCGCCTGCGGTGCAGTCTGCGGGCAAAAGAGCAGCCCCGGTTGACGCATCCCAGCGCCGGCCCCACATGTAACACCTGAACGGAGACGGGCCATGCTGCCGCCAAGCGGGGCAGGCCGGTCTTGCTGAGATAAAGGAACACACATGAGAGACCCTCTCAACGCCTCCTATCCCGTCCTGCCGCTGCGCGACATCGTCGTGTTTCCGCATATGATCGTGCCGCTGTTCGTGGGGCGCGACAAATCGGTGCGCGCGCTCGAAGACGTGATGGCGGATGACAAGCAGATCCTGCTGGCCTCGCAGCGTGACCCGTCCGAGGACGACCCGGACAGCGGCGGCATCTTTGCCGCAGGCGTGCTGGCCAACGTATTGCAATTGCTGAAACTTCCCGACGGCACGGTCAAGGTGCTGGTCGAGGGCCAGGCGCGCGTGCGCATCACCGAATACCTGGACAACGACGCCTTCTTTGAGGCGCGCGCCGAATATCTGACCGAGATGCCGGGCGACGCCGCGACCACAGAGGCGCTGGTGCGCTCGGTCGCCGAAGAGTTCGAGCGCTATGCCAAGGTGAAAAAGAACATCCCCGAGGAAGCGCTTGGCGCCGTGGCCGAAGCGGACGAGCCCGCCAAGCTCGCTGATCTGGTGGCCGGGCATCTGGGGATCGAGGTCGACCAGAAACAGGACCTGCTGGAAACGCTGAGCGTGAGCGAGCGTCTGGAGAAGGTCTATGGCCTGATGCAGGGCGAGATGTCGGTCCTGCAGGTCGAGAAAAAGATCAAGACCCGCGTCAAGACACAGATGGAGCGCACCCAGCGCGAGTACTACCTGAATGAGCAGATGAAGGCCATTCAGAAGGAGCTGGGTGACGGCGAGGACGGCCAGAACGAGGTCGCCGAGCTGGAAGAAAAGATCGAAGGCACCAAGCTGTCGAAAGAGGCGCGCGAGAAGGCGGAAGGCGAGCTGAAAAAGCTGCGCAACATGTCTCCGATGAGCGCCGAGGCGACGGTGGTGCGCAACTATCTCGACTGGATGCTGTCGATCCCGTGGGGCGTGCGCTCTCGCGTGAAAAAGGATCTGGGCCGCGCGCAAAAGATCCTGGATGACGATCACTACAGCCTGGACAAGGTGAAGGAACGGATCGTCGAATATCTGGCGGTCCAGCAGCGATCGAAAAAGCTCAAAGGCCCGATCATGTGCCTTGTCGGCCCTCCGGGCGTGGGTAAAACCTCGCTTGGCAAGAGCGTGGCCAAGGCGACGGGGCGCGAGTTCATCCGTATCAGCCTCGGCGGCGTGCGGGATGAATCCGAGATTCGCGGCCACCGCCGGACCTATATCGGCTCGATGCCCGGCAAGATCATCCAGGCGCTGAAAAAGGCGAAAACCACGAACCCGCTCATCCTGCTCGACGAGATCGACAAGATGGGGCAGGACTTCCGCGGTGACCCGGCGTCAGCGATGCTCGAAGTGCTGGATCCGGAACAGAACTCGACCTTTGTCGATCACTACCTCGAGGTCGAATATGACCTGAGCGATGTGATGTTCCTGACCACGTCGAACAGCTACAACATGCCCGGGCCTTTGCTTGACCGGATGGAGATCATTCCGCTGTCGGGCTACACCGAGGATGAAAAAGCCGAGATTGCCAAGCGGCACCTTCTGTCGAAACAGGTCAAGAACCACGGCCTGAAGAAGGGCGAGTTCGAGGTCACGGACGAGGCGCTGACCGACATCATCCGCTACTACACCCGCGAGGCGGGCGTGCGGAACCTTGAGCGTGAGCTGGCCAAGCTGGCGCGCAAGGCGGTCACCCAGATTGTGAAGAAAGACGCGGAAGCCGTTGTTGTGACATCGGAAAATCTGTCTGACTTCCTGGGCGTGCGCAAACATCGCTTTGGTCTGGCCGAGGATGAGAACGCTGTCGGCGTCGTGACCGGGCTGGCCTATACGTCAGTGGGTGGCGACCTTCTGCACATCGAGGCGCTCAAGCTGCCGGGCAAGGGCCGGATGAAGACCACCGGCACCCTGGGCGATGTGATGAAGGAAAGCATCGATGCGGCCTCCAGCTATGTGCGGTCGATCAGCCCCGAGATCGGGGTGAAGCCGCCCAAGTTCGAAAAGCTGGACATCCACGTGCACGTGCCCGACGGCGCGACGCCCAAGGATGGCCCTTCGGCCGGCCTTGCCATGGTGACGGCGATTGTGTCGGTGCTGACCGGGATCCCGGTCCGCAAGGACATCGCCATGACTGGTGAGGTGACGCTGCGCGGCAATGCTTCGGCCATTGGCGGCCTCAAGGAAAAGCTGCTTGCGGCGCTTCGGGGCGGCATCAAGACGGTGCTGATCCCGCGCGAGAATGAAAAGGACCTGGCCGAGATCCCGGACAACGTGAAGGAAGGGCTCGAGATCATCTCGGTCGATCACGTGTCTGATGTGCTCAAGCACGCGCTGATCCAGCAGCCCGAACCGGTTGAGTGGGACGAGGCTGCCGAAGAAGCCGCCGCCGCTGCGCGCCGGGATGAACCGGGTGCCAGTGCCGTCACGCACTAAGGCGCGAAGGCACACCCCAAAAATCGCAACGCCGCCCGGGTCGATCCCGGGCGGCGTTTTTTTGTCAGTTCAGCGGGCCTGCGACCGCAAGAGCGAGGATGGCCGACAAGAGCACCAGCGCGGTTGCGTTGCCGTCGGTGGCGGTTTCGTTGGCGTCGGTGATCACGACCTGTTCGGGCACGGTTTCATCACTGAACCCGTCTGCCGCCAAAGGTCCCGCCAGTGCAGCGGCTGTGCATGTGGCCAGCACAAGCTTTTTCATTGGTAATGTCCTTTCCCCCGGAAAACGCGGTCAGGGTACCGGGAAGGGTGCGATGACGCAACATCTAGTGGTGCTCCGCCCAATCCTGCACCCGGCGCATGTAAAGCAAATCGCCCCCTTGCACCCCGCGCCAAGGGCCGCTACATCCATCCGCAATGGGTGATTAGCTCAGTGGTAGAGCGCTTCGTTCACATCGAAGATGTCAGGAGTTCAAATCTCTTATCACCCACCACTTCCCTCTTTGGCCATCCGATCCCCGGCGTCTTGCGAGGCGGCCTGTCAGGGCCGATGAGCCGCGTCAGACCAGACGCGACACATCCTTGGCGGCGCGCACGAAATCGGCGAACAGCGGGTGCGGTGCAAAAGGTTTGGATTTCAGCTCGGGGTGGAACTGCACGCCGATGAACCACGGATGGTCTTCCCATTCCACGATCTCGGGCAGGCG
>JAHDCH010000232.1 GCA_020629995.1 Pseudaestuariivita sp.
CCGGGTATACCTCGTTCCGGTATTTCCGCGATTTTCAGTTCGACATCCTCAAGATTGACGGCGAATTCGTGAACGGGGTGGCGCAGAACCCCGACAACGAGGTGCTGACGCGCGCGCTGCACGGGATCGGAGAGCATTTCGACATGTTCACCGTCGCCGAAAAGGTCGAAAAGGCCGAAGACGTCAAAGTGCTCGAAGAGATCGGCGTGGATTGTCTGCAGGGCTATTTCTTTGGTGCAGCAACGATCCGCCCCCCCTGGATGCCGGAAGAGGAACAGCAATCGGCCTGAGCAGCACGGGGCGCCCCAAGCCATGCAGTGATTGCAACCCGGAGTTCCGGGTGTGACGTTGCGGGCCGCCTTGTTGCACTGCAGCATTTCGGATAAGGCAAAGGCCCATGAACTGGGCCGCGCCTCTGGTCCTCACCTCTTGGGCGCGCGGCTGACAGGCGCAATCCGGAGGAGACTTTTCCATGACCAATGTTGTCATCGCATCCGCCGCCCGCACTCCTGTGGGCAGCTTCAACGGCTCGTTTGCCACCACACCCGCACATGATCTGGGCGCAGCCGTGCTCGAGGAAGTGGTCGCGCGCGCCGGCGTCGACAAATCGGAAGTATCGGAAACGATCCTGGGCCAGGTTTTGACCGCGGCACAGGGCCAGAACCCCGCGCGTCAGGCGCATATCAATGCCGGCCTGCCCAAGGAAAGCTCGGCCTGGGGCATCAACCAGGTCTGCGGGTCGGGCCTGCGCGCCGTGGCGCTGGCGGCCCAGCACATTCAGCTTGGTGACGCGGCCATCGTGGCCGCGGGCGGGCAAGAGAACATGTCGCTGTCGACCCACGCCGCGCATCTGCGCGCCGGTCACAAGATGGGCGATCTGAAATACATCGACACGATGATCCGCGACGGCCTGTGGGACGCGTTCAACGGCTACCACATGGGCCAGACTGCCGAGAATGTCGCCGACCAGTGGCAGATCACCCGCGATGCGCAGGACGAATTTGCCGTCGCCAGCCAGAACAAGGCGGAAGCCGCTCAAAACGCAGGGAAATTCGCGGACGAGATCGTGGCTTTCACGGTCAAGACCCGCAAGGGCGACATCGTCGTAGACAAGGATGAATACATCCGTCACGGCGCCACGATGGAGGCCATGCAAAAGCTGCGCCCCGCCTTTACCAAGGACGGATCGGTCACCGCGGCCAACGCCTCGGGCATCAATGACGGCGCCGCCGCTGCTCTGATGATGAGCGCCGATGAAGCCGAAAAACGCGGCATCGAACCGCTGGCGCGCATCGCATCTTATGCCACTGCCGGGCTTGACCCGTCGATCATGGGCGTGGGCCCGATCCACGCCTCGCGCCGCGCGTTGGAAAAGGCCGGCTGGTCGGTCGAAGACCTTGATCTGGTCGAGGCCAACGAAGCCTTCGCCGCGCAGGCCTGCGCGGTCAACAAGGACATGGGCTGGGACCCCGCGATCGTGAACGTCAACGGCGGCGCGATTGCGATCGGCCACCCCATCGGCGCCTCGGGCGCGCGCATCCTCAACACCCTGCTATTCGAGATGAAGCGCCGCGATGCCAAGAAAGGCCTCGCCACGCTGTGCATCGGCGGCGGCATGGGCGTGGCCATGTGCCTCGAACGCCCCTGAGGCACCCCGGGCGGAGCGCGGCTCCGCCCAAATTCTCCCCGCAATATTGTTGCGAATCACTTTCGCAGCAGGCAATGAAATTTCGAACCCGACTTAAAGGAGACCACCATGGCTCGAGTGGCACTGGTTACCGGCGGATCGCGCGGCATTGGCGAAGCGATCTCGAAAGAACTGAAATCCAAAGGCTACGAGGTCGCGGCGACCTATGCCGGCAACGATGAAAAGGCTGCGGCCTTTACCGAGGCGACCGGCATCAAGACCTACAAATGGAACGTGGCCGATTACGAGGCCTCCAAGGCCGGCATCGCGCAGGTCGAGGCAGACCTCGGCCCGATCGACATCGTGGTTGCCAACGCCGGCATCACCCGCGACGCGCCGTTCCACAAGATGACGCCCGAAGCCTGGCACGAGGTGATCGACACCAACCTGACCGGCGTGTTCAACACCGTCCACCCGATCTGGCCCGGCATGCGCGAACGCAAGTTCGGCCGCGTGATCGTGATTTCGTCGATCAACGGTCAGAAAGGCCAGTTCGCGCAGGTGAACTATGCCGCAACCAAGGCGGGTGACCTGGGCATCGTGAAATCGCTGGCACAGGAAGGCGCGCGCGCCGGCATCACCGCCAACGCGATCTGCCCCGGCTATATCGCGACCGAGATGGTCATGGCAGTGCCGGAAAAAGTACGCGAAGCGATCATCGGCCAGATCCCCACGGGTCGTCTGGGCGAGCCGGAAGAGATCGCGCGCTGCGTCGCCTTCCTGGCCTCGGACGATTCGGGCTTCATCAACGGCTCGACCATCTCGGCCAACGGCGGGCAGTTCTTCGTCTGACCCGCGAGGCCGCCTGCAAGGGCGGATGAGCACGCCATTTAAAAAGGCCGGTGCAAGGGTGCACCGGCCTTTCTTTATTCCGTAAGACCCCTCGCGCGCGGGGTCAGCGGAAACTCAACGGCTCCAGCCAAACAGGCGGGCGATAAAGGCCCCGCGCGCGGCATGGGCGGCGCGGTAGGCGTCACGGGTGCGGGCGTCAGGCGTTGTCTCGATCATGGGTCAGATCCTTGGTCATCTTCGGTGTTCCTTGATTGACCCTAATCTAGGATCAACAAAACAAACCGACAAACGAGACTTTTCAGCGCTTCAGTTAAGCTGTACTTAAGTGACCATGCCCGATCGCCTTCCCCCGCTGACTGCCTTGCGCGCCTTTGACGCCGCCGCGCGCCACATGTCGTTTGCCAAGGCAGCGGACGAGCTGAACGTCACGCCCGCGGCCCTGTCATTTCAGATCAAATCGCTGGAGGAGCATCTGGGCGCACCCGTCTTCAAGCGCCTGAACCGCGCGGTCGAGCTGACCGAAGCCGGCGAAACGCTGGCACGCGGAACAGGTCCGGCCTTTGCCGAACTTCTCCAGGCATGGCGCGCGACCCAGCGGGTGACGGACAACAGCGTGCTCTATGTGACATCCGGACCCGCGTTTGTCGCCAAATGGCTTGCTCCGCGCATGTACGGCTTTGCCCAGGCGCATCCCGAAACCGAGCTGCGCTTTGCCGCGGGGCTAAAGCTTATGGACTTGGCGCGCGACGGGATCGACGTGGCGATCCGCTTTGGGCGCGGCACCGACGAGGGCCTGTTTTCGCGGTCGATGGGGGCGGAATGGCTGACCCCGATGATGACGCCCGAATTGGCCCGGAAATACACCCGACCCGAGGATTTGCTGACCGCGCCCCTGATCATCGACGACAGCATTGATTTCCTGACCCCGCGCGCAGATTGGGCAGCATGGTTTCGCGCGGCGGGGATTGCAGGCGCAGAACCCGCGGGTGTTCACTTTTCGCAGGCCGACCACGCCATTGACGCGGCGGTGTCAGGCGCGGGCGTGGTGCTGGCACGCGGGACATTGGCGGCGTTTGACCTGCGTGCGGGGCGGTTGAAAGCACCGTTTCGCACGGCCATCACAACCGAAGCGCATTTCAGATTTCTGTGTTTGCCCGGGCACGAAGACAGGGCCGCCATTCGAGCATTTCACGAATGGATGATGCGGGAAAACCAGATCGTGCATGCCCTTCAGGCGGATCACGATCTGGTGCCGGTGACCGAGCTTTAGGGCCGGATCAGGCCGAAACGCTCAGACGCGTGATTTCTTCCTTCAGGCGCAGTTTCTGCTTTTTCATTTCAGCGATTTCGAAATCGCTGGCCCCGGGCGCACGTTGCGCCACCTCAACGGCATCGGACAGCGCGGAGTGTTTCTTCTTCAGTTCTTCCAGGTGCGAACTCAAGCTCATGCGATCCTCCTATTTTGATGCTACGCCCCATAGTTGAGCATATATGTGGCGTTTTGTCACGCTGCGGGCGCAGCATGTGGATAATCCGGCGTCACTTGCCGGAAATTCAGGCGTCCCAGGTCAGCGGTGCCGCGTCACGTAGCAGAGCCGCCACCTGGGGCGTGTAGTCACCGCCATCACGGTGCACGTCCCCGGAGTGCAGAACCAGGGGCGACATCAGGCGCATGGCAGCCCGCCCGCCCTTGCGCGCGCGGACCAGAACAAGCGAGGCATCACGGCCCGAACGCGGCACAACCGGACGCACGGAGACCGACCCGAACCGCCCCTCAAGCGCAACCGCCACATCCAACAGGCGATCGGCCCGCTGAACCATCCAGAGCCATCCCCCCGGATGCAGCCGCCGCGCCGCCAGATCGATCCAGTCGGCCAAGGGCACCGTTTCGGCATTGGCCTGTGCCCGCCCCGGATCCGGCGACACGGTCGAGCTGTTTTCCAAGAAGTAGGGCGGATTCGTTACCACATGGTTAAAGGATAAATGTCGCAAAGCGGCGGGCGGCGCAGAGACATCGCCTTCGATCACGTCAAAGGCCACGCCCGCCTCTTGCGCAGCGCGGCGCGCGAGGGCGGCATAGGCTGGCTGGGCTTCGAAGCCGGTCAGCCGAAGCCCGGGAATACGCGCCTGCAGGCACAGCGAAATGGCCCCGGCTCCACATCCCAGGTCCAGCACCGTCTCGCCCGCCCGGGCGGAAACCGAAGCAGCCAGAAGCACCGGATCCACGCCGGCACGGTAGCCCCGCAAAGGCTGATACAGGTGCACCCGCCCGCCCAGAAAGGCATCACGCGTGACGGTCATTGGCCCAGATCGACGCCGGCGTCCTGCATCAGGCG
>JAHDCH010000005.1:0-9593 GCA_020629995.1 Pseudaestuariivita sp.
GAGCCGACCCCAGCGGATGCGCCACGGCAAACGCCGACTGCCTTTCGCGCACAAGGCGCGGCAGTCGAGATGCCCGAGCAGCCGGCGGCAGCGGTCCTGCCCAGCGACCGGCCAAACCCCAGCCTTGCTGATGCGATGGCCCCGGAGCTGGACCCGCCGAGCGATCCTGCTTGGCTTGATGAGGGTGCTGAAGGGTTTGGGCAAGACCCGGGCATGCCCCAAATGGCCGCGCGTGCCGCAGCGCCGCTTTTGCCCCATGGCGCGGTGCCCGTTCCGGCGCGCGAGCGCGACGTGCCCGCAGCGCCAGTGGTCGTGGATGTCGAGATTGGTGCCATCGACGTGGTTCTGGATGCGTCACCGGCGGCGCCACCCAAGACCCCGCCCACGGCGCCGGTCAGGCACGCGCCTGCGCGGGACCTGACGACCAGCCTTGACGCTTTTCTTGACGGAGGCGCGGGATGAGCAACACGCTTGCCATCTCAAGCGCGACCGCCGCCTTTTCACGCCGGATCCACGGGGCCGCGGTGGCCGCGGTGGGCAATGCCAAGGTGCGCCGCGGGGTGCCGACCGCCAAGCTGGCCGATGACGGCAAACCTGTGGTGAACCTGCATCTGTACCGGGTTGAGCCGAACGCCTTTAACGCCAATGCGCATCTGCCCAGCCGAGGGCGCGCAGGCCCGGACCGCGCTCCGGCGCAGTTGGCGCTGAACCTGCATTATGTCCTGTCATTCTACGGCAATCACGAGGATTTCGAGCCAGAGCGGATGCTGGGCGAAGTGATGCTGGCGCTTGAGGCCGAGCCGGTGCTGGCCGTGCGCGTGATCCGCGCGGCGGTCGCCGATGCCGCCGATCTGGCGGGCAGCGATCTGGAAGATGCGCCGCAGCGCCTGCGCGTGACGCGCAGCCTGCACAGCGTGGACGAGTTCTCCAAGATCTGGTCGATCTTCTACCAGGTGCCCTATGCGCTGTCGCTGGTCTATGAAGTGGCCCATGTGGTGATCGAGAATGACATCGCCCCGCCTGCGCCGCTGCCGGTGTCACGGGCGGCGAACTGGGTGGCGCCGATGTCGGCGCTGCGACTGGACCGGGCCGGTGGGCCGGCAAGAGCCCCAGCGGTCTGGGGTGGCAGGGCCGAGATCATGGGCCAAGGTCTGGGCGCGCCGGACCTGACACTGACCATCGGCGGCGCAATCACAGCGATAGAGACGCAGAGCGCGGACCGGATGACCGTGCAGCTGTCCGCAGCTGCGCTGGGGGGCAGAGTGCTGAAGGCGGGGCTGCATCCCCTGCAGGCGGTGCGCGCGCCCAAGGCGGGGCAGCCTGCTCATCTGGCGCCCCGGTCGAACACGGTGGCGTTCGCGCTGCACCCAAGAATGTCCGCCGCGCCAGCCGTCACCGCGCTGGCGGGCGGAGCTACGGCGGATGGCCACATGGATATATCGGTGGACCCGCCAGTGGGCAGCGATCAGGCGGTGCGTCTGCTCCTGGATTCCCGGGATCCTGCCAGACCGGGGCAGGTTGTCTTGCCGGGCCGCGATCCGGCTGCGCCGGGCGGGGCGGATGCAGCGCAACTGAGGTTCGACTTTGCCGGTCTGGCACGGGGCGCATATCTGGCGCGGCTGGACGTGGACGGCTTTGTCAGCCCGGTCGACATCGACCCGGCCAGCGCAGAGATCACCGGCCCGGAGGTGGTGGTATGACCGGCGCCCGCACGATCCGGTCGCTGACCGAGGCGTTTGCCGTGGTCGAGCGTTGGGTGCTGCGCGAGGCAGGCGCCGCAGAGGCCGACGTGCCGCCGACACAGGCCGACCTGATCGCCGATGCCTTTGGCCTTGACCTGTTCGCGCGCAACCTGCTGCTGGTCGCGGCCTGGGCCGAGCTCGACATGGCGGCCGCGGCGCGCATTGCCGAAGTGACCGGCGGCGACGGGCATCTGACCTATGGCGCGGCGCTTGGCCTTGTGCCTGGAGCAAACTGGAGCACATTGGCCCCCAGCGCGCCACTGCGGCAGGCGCGGCTTGTCACGCTGCAGGGCCCCGAGCCGGTCGTGCGCCAGAGAGTGCGTCTGGCCGAGCCGGTCCTGATGCGCCTGCTGGGAGTGCCGGCCCTGGGGGATGCGGCGGCCAGCGTGTTGCAGGGGGTGCCCGCCCCGGTGCACATGACGCCCGCGCGCAGCCGTCTGGCACAGAAGATCGCGGCGCGCGCCGATCTGCCCGAGGCGCCTGCGCTTTTGCTTGAGGGGCCGGACACGGATGGCAAGCTGCAGGCGCTGGCAGCCGCGCTGGGGCCGGTGATGACGCTGGATGCACAGCTGTTGCCGCTGGGTGGCCCCGACATGCACCAGCTGGGGCACGAGATCGCGAGGGATCTTGTGCTGGTTGGCGCCAGCCTGGCCATCGTCGAAACTCCGGGTGCCGACATGCGGCTGGTGCCGCCGTTCCTGGATGCCTATCCCGGGACGCTTGCGGTGGTGTGCGACACACCGTTGCGCGCAGGGCGGAGGCCATGCGTAAGGCTGGAGCTGGAGAGCGCCACAACCGCGGATCAGGGCGCGGCGTGGCGCGCCGTGTTGCCTGCGCCCGAAGCCATGCCGGATGCGGCGATAGAGGCGGTTGCGCGCAGCTTTCGTCTGCCGCCGGAACACATGGGGCTGATCGCGTCCGAACTGGATGCCAGCCTGCCTGCAAACGCCGGCCCCGAAGCGCGGGCGGTTGCGCTGTGGGAGGCGTGCCGCCGCGCCGCTCGCCCCCGGCTGGACGATCTGGCGCATCGTATCCCCGGCAGCCCGGATCGCAGCGCCCTTGTCCTGCCCGAGCGCGCCGACCAGATGGTGGATGCCCTGATCGCGCAGGTGCGCCACCGGGCGCAGGTCTACGAAGACTGGGGCTTTGCCGACCGCGTCCAGAACAAGGGCACCGGCCTTGCCGCGATGTTCACAGGGCCGCCGGGCACGGGCAAATCCCTTGCCGCCGAGGTGATCGGTGCCCAGTTGGGGCTGGATGTCTACAGGGTCGACCTGTCGGCGATCGTGTCGAAATGGATGGGTGAGACCGAAAAGAACCTGCGCCGCGTGTTCGACGCGGCGGATGCGGGTGGCTCGGTCCTGCTGTTTGACGAGGCCGACGCGCTGTTCGGGCGCAGGTCCGAGGTCAAGGACAGCCGCGACCGCAACGCCAATATGGAGGTCAGCTATCTGTTGCAGAGGATCGAGGCGTTCCGGGGCCTGTGTATCCTGACGACAAACCTTGCCGACAGCATCGATGACGCCTTCCTGCGCAGGTTCGCCTTTGTGATCGACTTCCGCTTTCCTTCTGCCGAAGAGCGCAGGCGCATCTGGCAGGCCGTCTTTCCAAGGGACATGCCCCGCGAGGGGCTGGACCTTGATCTGCTGGCACAGCTGAACCTGCCGGGCGGGTCGATCCGCAACATCGCGCTGGGGGCGGCCTTTCTGGCGGCCGAGCGAGGGACAGCCGTGGGCATGGGCGATCTGGCCGATGCCGCACGGCTGGAATACGCCAAGCAGAACCGCCAGATCAGCGACGCCGAATTGCGCGGGTGGCCGCAATGACCGCCCCGCGCCGCATCCGTCTTCGCATTGGCCGGGTGAGCCTGCCGCAGGCGGCGGGCGCCGATCCGCAGGCCGTGCGCGAGGGGCTGCAAGCCGGCCTTGTGGATCATTTCGCCAAGGCAGGGGTGCCAGACCTCCAAACCGGCAAAGCGCGGATCACGCTGCACCTGCCGCTGGGCGGCGGCGCGGACCTGGGCACAAGGCTGGGCCAGGCCGTGGGCCACGCCGTGACCCGCCGGGGAGCCAAGCCATGAGCCGCACGGTGATGGTCCGCCGCGCCGGGGCGCGCGCGCCTGCGGTGCAGGCCAAGCTGGAGGTGGGGCGCGTCGACGATCCGGCCGAGGCCGAGGCTGACCGGATGGCGGCGCATGTGACAGGCGCCAGCGATCACCGCCCCAAGCTGGGCGCAGAGCCGCGCCAGACGGTGCAGCCCAGCAGCGATGGCGGAGGGGGCGCGCCGGGTGGCGCCGCGCAGGCCGCACAGGCGCTGACCGGACCCGGGCGCGGGTTGTCCACGGCCGAGCACGCCTTTCACGCGCCGCGTTTCGGCACCGGCTTTGAAGACGTGCGCATCCACGAAGGCGCAGAGATTGACGCCGCGGCGCAGGCCATAGGGGCGCGGGCCTTCACGCTGGGCAACGACATAGGCATCGCCAGCGGCCAGTACGCGCAGGGCACACGCGACGGACAGTTCCTGATGGCGCACGAGCTGACGCACACCCTGCAGCAATCGGGCGACAGGCTGCGCCGCTGGCCCGATCCCGAAGACCTGTGGAACCGGGGCAGCAGGTGGGCCGGGCGGCAATGGGACAGGGCCGGACGCTGGAGCGGTCGCCAATGGGACAGAGCCGGCCGCGCGCTGGACAAGGCAGGCCAGGCCGCACAAGACGCAGCCGATGACGCGGGCAAGTGGTGGGGGCGCGGTTCGGGCAGCATCTCCAAGATCACCTTTGACGGTAGCCAGGTCAAAACCCACGGATCGCCGTCCAAATCCTATCCGGCGGTGTCGGGCCTGAAATCCAGGCACAAGAACGCGGGCGGCGTCGACTATACCGACCCCAGCCACCAGGCCGTGCCCGACAAGGGCCCCTTGCCCGAGGGCAGCTATTTCCTTGATCCCGCCGAGGTGCAAACCGCCAAGACACATGGCTTTGCCTCGGGGCCCTGGGGCCATTACCGCACCCGGCTGCACGAAACGACGATGACCGCGATGTCGCGCAAGTGGAGCACGGCGCGCACCGGCGGTTTCTTTCTGCACAAGGATGGCGGAAACGACGGCACCGCGGGCTGTATCGGGCTGGACAGTCACGCCGACAACAAGGCGATCCACGATCTGATCAAGGTCAATGGCCAGCAGATCCCCGTCGAGGTGGACTATCCCGCAGCCGCCAAGACCGGAACGCCCAAGCTGCGCCGCATGCCCGTGGGGCCGGAGGGGCAGCATCAGTCCATCCGGCGCGATCCGGGTGGAAAGACAAACGGCAAGGCCGAGCAGCATTACCTTGTGGCGGCGGGCATCAGGAAGATTGACGCGGACAAGGCCGCGCTGAAGGGCAAGCCGTTTTCCAAGACCTATTACGCCGATCTGGCCCGGCACCTGTTTGGCATCGCGCTGGACGCAAACAGCCGCGATTATGGCAAGGCGTTCGAACGGCTGGACCAGCTGCAATGGGGCGACCTTGGCGCGGGCCTGCGCAAGCATTACGAAAAGGTCGTCGGCACCGACAGCTGGAACGGGTGGGACAAGTTCCGCCATTTCGTCTTTACCGCCTATCTTCAGTACAAAAGCGGCGGTGTGCTGGCGCCCGAGATCTTTACCTACGGAAAAGAGATGTGGGACGAGGTCGAAGGCTGGTTCGGCGCTGATCCCGAAGGCTATTCGATCCCCGATATCGTGGCGGACAATCTTGGCGAAGCCTTTGCCGAGGATATGGCCAGCCGGGAACGCACCGAGCAGTGGGAAAAGGTCAAACGTGACGCGCGCCGCGCGATGCGGGATCCCCGCGCCTGGAGGATGTACTGATGGCCGGGCCCGCCACATCGGCCACGGCACAACAGCCGCCCGCGCACGCACCAGCCGCCGCCGCGCCGCAGACGACCGATTTCGACGGTGGTCATGCCGATACGGATGCCGCCGATGGCGGGCAGCTGCTGGGCAATCTGCATCTGGTTCCGGTGGTGCAACGCGCCTGCGCGGCCTGCGGCGGCAGCGATGATGACGGCGCGGTGCGCCCCATGCGGGTGCAGCGCAAATGCGAAAGCTGCGAGGCAGAGCTGCCGGTGCAGCCCCGCCGGGTGCAACGCAAATGCGCCGCCTGTGCCGCAAAGGATGAACACCAGACGCCAGTGCAACCGCGGCTCGAGGTTGGCCCGGTCGACGACCCGTTCGAGCGCGAGGCCGACACCATAGCCGACCGTGTCATGGCGATGCGCACCGTGCCCCAGCCCGCAGCGACGGCGGATGCAGCGGTGCAGAGGCGCCCGATCACCGCATCCCCCGCACGGCTGCAACGGATGGCGCAGCTGCCGCCGGGCTTTGAGCTCGACACCGCTGACACGCCGCGGATGAAGGCCGAGGCGGCACAGGCCGAAGCCGGACGGGCCGCAGGCGAGAGCATCGCCGCAAGCGCCGCGCAGCTGACCTCGGGCGGGATGCCTCTTGGGGCGGCGACACGGGCGTTCTTTGAGGCGCGGATGGGCCGGGACCTGAGCGACGTGCGGGTGCACGAAGGCGGAGCGTCGGACGATCTGAACCAAAGCATTTCGGCCCGGGCCTTTACCTATCGCAACCACATCTGGCTGTCCCGGTCCGAGCGCGCCGCACCGACCTTTACCATGGCGCACGAGCTGGCCCATGTTCTGCAGCAGACCCGGCCGGGCGCAGCGCAGGCCCACGCCCGCCGCGAGGATGCCGGGCCGGTACGGCGGATGTTCTGGCAGCCGGCCAAGACCGATCCGGAGTGGATCAAGGGCGAAGGCGCGCGGTCGCGGCACAGCAAGTACCACACCCAGATGCAGGAGGCGATCCACCGAGAGAACAAGCAGATCACCGGAGAAATCCGGATGCCCAACGCAACCGCAAGCGAGGTGGCCGACGGCAAGCTGGGCTTTGCAGACCTGTACGAATCGGACAACAACAACGTGCCCGGCCTGCGGGTCGACAAAAGCGGCGATCTGGTGAACCTGGTTTACCAGAAGGGTCTTGGGTCATGGGGCTTCCATCCGGTTATCCCCAATCCAAAGTATCACTACAGCCACCGGTATCCCCGGATCAAAGCAAACGGCACGATCCATCGCTGCGGTGATGCGCCGAGCGAATTCACGATCGGCGATGTGAAGCCGGGGCACAATTCCGGCGCGCGGGCCGAGGGTACCTCGCAGATCCAGAAGTACTTTTCGGGCATCCAGATGGCGGTGGATGCGACCAATACGGCGGCGGGCAGCACGTGCTGGAACGTGAAGCCCGACGCGTACAAATTCATGACGCGCATCCCGAAAATTCCGGCGGAAATGGACCCGTCGAACAACTGGAAGCGCGGGTTCCGGTTCCGGTCGATCGAACTGAAGGACGGCAAGAAGATCTACACACCCAATTCGCGGGTGCGCGGCAGGCTGACGATGGCCAAGGACACCAAGAACGCGGGCATCTGGGTGTATTTCCTGCAGCCGTCGCTGGTTGATCTGGCCCGGGCGGTGGATATCGGCGGGATCAAGGAGGACAAGGACCTCGATCGCGCGGCCAAGCGGCTGGACAAGGTGCTGAAGTGCCTGCGCACCAACCCCGCGCGCCCCGCAAAGGTCTGCAAACGCCCGGCGGCACCGGGCAAAGTATCGCGCCGCCCCGCACCGCGCCGCAGGATCGGAGCGCTGAGCGCCGGATCGGCCAAGGCAAGGTCCGGGCCGGTGGTGCGCCGCAAAAAGGCGGGCAAGGCCAAGGACGACAGCTTTGATCTCAAGGTCTGGAATGCGCTGCGCGTGGGGTCCAAGAACCCCAAATACGCAGCCCAGAACAAGCGCAGCCTGAAACAATCGCTCAAGAAAGACCTGAGCGAAGGTCTGAAGGGCAAGATCGGGTTCCGCCGCGCGGTGCTGCAAAGCAAGGACCACCTGTCATCGCAATTCGAAGCCGAGCCCAAGCTGCCCGGAGGCTTGACCAAGGGGCTGCAAGGCAAGATCGAAACTCAGGGCCGGCTGATCGAAAAGCTGGAATTCTGGACCTCGGGCAAGGCGGGCGCGCTGGGGCGGGCGCGCAAGATCTTTGGCACGGCATTTGTCCGGGTCATGACCGCGGTCGAGAATTTCCGGCGCAAGTTCCGGCGTCTTGCCGGCAAGGCGCGCCCCAAGCACAGCTACAGGAAAGCTGTAGAGGTCGCGGCGATCAACGCGATGGTCAAGGTCATCGTGGGGATGACCGGCGGCATCATGCGCCGGGTCATCGCCACCGTGCTGGGCTGTGTCGAACAAAGCTTTGACGCGCTGATGGTCAAGATCACGGAAGGCAGCGGCCTGAGCGATCTGCAAGCGCAGGCCGAGCAGGCCGAGACCTATGTTCAGCAGCTGGGCGAAGACATCTTTGCCGATATCGAAACGCGCATCGACGAGGCGATTGCCCCGATCGCCAAGCAGCTTGACGAGCTGGGACAGGTGGCATCGCTGATTGGCAAGGTTGTGGGCATCGCGATGCAAATCGTGCAGGGCATGCGCATCGGGACCTGTCTGGCGGGCCTGAGCGCGGCGGGGGTCGGGGCGATTGTCACATGCCTGGCCGCGGCGGGTGATTTTGTTCTGTCGCTGTTCGGGCTGTCGCCGATCGACTGGCTGGCCAGCAAGATCATCGCCAGCTGCGCCAACCGCCAGCTCATGGCCGAAGGGATGCTGAAATTCGACGCGATCCGCACTCTGCCGACGCGCGTGTCGCAAGAGATCGTCAAGGCGCTGAAGGCGCGCGCGCCGGCCCCGCTGGACCAGATGTTCTGCGACCCTGCCACGGTCAAGTCCGACCCGCTGACAATGGCGGATTTCACCTGCGCCGATCCCTATGGCTTTGGCTGGGGGGATGGGGGCACGGGCACCTGGCGCGACGCCGCCGCGGATATCTCGCCCGATGCCAAGACCGGCGGCACCGCGGATGAAGGCGGCGGAACCGCCACCGCCCACGGCCCGGCGGGCAGCGCAGCGGATGGCACGGCCCAAAGCGGCACGGCCCAAAGCGGCGATGGCGAGGGCAAAAAAGCCAAAGCTGGATCGGGCAAAGGCGGATCGGGCAAACCCGCGCCCAAGCCGGGTGATGCGCAAACCGGCAAGGGCGCCGCAAAAGAGGACACGAAAGATCCCGCAAAGGCCGGCGGTCAGGCCGCATCCGGGGGCGATACCAAAGGCAGCGCAGCGGACGCAGGCAAAGCCAAGGGCGCAGGCACGAGGCAGCAGGCGGGCGACAAGGACAATGGGGTCGAAGGCACGACACGGTCCAACGACCGCCCCGAGAACATGGGCAGTGCGTCTTCTTCGGGGCATATTTATCTTGATCGGCCCCCGACGACCTACAAGGCCGGGGACGAGATCAGCGTCAGCCTTGTGATGACGATCCGCAGCGAGACAAGCACCTTTTCGCTGGAGGCGGACAATGTGCCGGCGGTGTTTGTCGGAACCGACACCGAAGGCGGCGAGCGCGTCGTCACCTTCTATATCCGCCCGCCCGAGGGCGACACCCGCTACGGCCTGCGCACAAAGGAGACGAACCGCCTCGTGCGCCTGGCGGCGGGTGAGATGAACCCCAGAACCTATCCCTACAAGGGAAGGACGGGCCAATGAGCCATTTTCCCGGATCCCCGCCCGTTCAGAAGGGCGCCATCGTGGGGGTGGACCTGTTCAACCCGATCTCGTCCGTGGCGATCTTTCAGTACAACCCCGAACAGATCACCCGCGCGGTTATGCCCAATTACAGCGAAGCGGGCGGCGGTCAGGGCGAGCCGCTGAGGCTGGCTGGCCCGCCGGCGGAAAGCATCACGGCGAACCTCAAGCTGGA
>JAHDCH010000005.1:9693-25884 GCA_020629995.1 Pseudaestuariivita sp.
GCGGATGTGGCGCTGGGGATGAAGGTGCTGACCTACAACGATCTGTCGATGCTCAACCCCGGCTACTGGGCGTTTCTGACCCATCAGGTGGTGAAAGAGACGCTCGCCACCGCGGCCAGCGTCGGCAATGTGCCCGATCTGACCGACATCCTGAGGACGCCATGATGCCAAAGCCCCAAACCAAGCGAGGCCTGCCATGATCGACCGAAGCAGCCGTTATGCCAGCGCCGCCCGCGCCGTGACCAAGGGCCCGGATGGCGAGGATCAGCACCACATCGTGCCGCCGATCCTGCCGCATCCCGAAGATCACACGCCGCTGCAGCAGCACGGCGTGACCGACAGCGACCGGCCCGACACGCTGGCCGTGCGCAGCTATGGGCAGGCCACGGGCTGGTGGCTGATCGCGGATGCCAACACCGCAGCCCATCCCGACCAGCTGACCAGGGAAGTCGGCACCCGCCGCGTGTTGCCAAGGCCCGAGGGGCTGGGCTGATGGGTGCGTTCGGCAACCTTCTGGGTATCCGCTGTTCGGTCCAGCTGGGGCGCGGGCCGGTGGTCATGCCGGCGCCGCCGCTGCTGATGGAATCGGTTCTCGAGATCGAGGTGCGGCAGGCGACCGAACGGGATTCGGGCTTCAAGATCGTGCTGAGCGCGGGGCGGGAGGGGCCGCTGGGCATGTTCGGGCCGCCTTTTGCCGGGGACGAGAGGTTCCAGAGGGGGGCCAGGGTGGTGATCACGGTGTGGACTGGCGTCAAGCCGACGCCGATCTTCGACGGGATCGTGACCAAGTCGCAATACATCCCCGGAACCGGAGCGCATCAGGGCCGCTATGTGATGCTGGGGCGCGACCTGACCCACGTGATGAACCAGGAGCAGAAGCGCGAAGCCCATCCCGCGCAGGACGAGGCCACCGTGGCCCGCAAGATCGCGGCCACCTACGCAAGCTATGGCATGGTGCCCGACGTCAAGCAGCCCAAGGTCATCGACCCGCCCATCCCGCTGGATCGCACGCCGACCCAGACCTGCACGGACCTGTCCTATTTGCGGATGCTGGCGCGCAGGCACGGTTTCAAGGTGTTTGTCGATCCCGGGCCGCTGCCCGGCGCCAGCAAGCTGTACTTTGGCCCGGTGCCCCTGCCGGGCATGCCGCAAAAGGCGATGTCGGTGAACCTGGGGCCGATGTCGGATGCCTATGACGTCAAGGTCGAACACGACGGCGAAAGCTTTGCCGCCGCCCGGGGCCGCGTGCAGGACCGGGCCACGGGCCAGACGACCGAGCTGGAGATCCCGACGGCAGCCAAGGTGCCGCAATCGCTGATGCCCGATCACGTCACCCAGATCGGGCAGGGCAAGACCACCGAAACGACCACCAGCGGTTTCAGCCTGGCACGCATGATGGCCGAACTGATGGCCCGGGTCGAGGACAGCGCGAGCAAGGTGCTCAAGGTCACCGGCACGGTCGACAACGCGCGCTACAACGACGTGCTGAAACCCTATCGCAGCGTCCAGATGCGGGGGCTGGGCACGCCCTATAACGGCACGTACCAGGTGGCCGAAGTGCGCCACAGGCTGAAACCCGGAAGCTATTCTCAGACCTTCGAGCTGCACCGCGACGGTCTTTTCCCGCTGGTGCCGGTTATCACCCCCGAGGAGGCCCAGCCATGAGCGCATGTGACGGCCCGCCCTTCTGGGGCAAGTATCGCGGCACGGTCGACGATCCCAAGGATCCGCAGGGTCTGGGCCGGGTCAAGGTCAGCGTGCCGGATGTGCTGGGCAGTGGCACGCCCTATGCGCTGCCCTGTGCGCCCGGCGCGGGTGCGGGGCAGGGGATCTTGGCGGTGCCGCCCAAGGGCGCGCATGTCTGGGTCGAATTCGAACAGGGCGACCCCGAATTTCCGATCTATTCGGGAGGGTTCTGGACCACGGGTCAGGCCCCGGCAACGCTGGTGACAGACGACACAACGCGCGTCTGGGCGGGCAAGAATTTCACCTTTGAAGTCACCGACACCGGCAGCGCCGGTGGTGGGCTGAAGCTGACGGTGAAGACCGCGCAAGGCGAAGCGCTGGTCGAGGCAACCGGAGCGGGGCTGAAGGTCGCGCATCTTGGCCAATCGATCGAGTTCGGCACCACCAGCGTCAAGATCAACGGCACCAGCCTTGAGGTGATGAAATGAGCGCGGCGATCCTGACAGAGGGCACCGTCATCGTGTGCCCGCACGGCATTCCGGCCAAGGTCACGGCAGGCGGGTCCAAGCTGAAGGTGTTCGGCACCACCGCGGCGGTCGAGGGCGACAGCGCATCGGTCGCGGGATGCCCGTTCACAGTGCCGGGTCCCAAACCGCAGCCCTGCGTCAAGGCCGAGATGACCCGCACCGCCACCAAGGTCAAAACCGGCGGCAAGGCGGTTCTGCTGAAGAACGAAGCCGACATGTGCAAGACCGGGGACGAGATCACCAACGGGCCGGCCAATTGCGCCGTGCCCCAGCCCAAGGTGACAGCGACATGACCTATTTTGCGTTTCCCTACCGTATCGCGCCCACGGGCCGCACGGCGACCACGGACCGCGAAGGCCAGATCCGCGACATGGTCGAACAGGTGCTGTTCACGCCCAAGGGCGCGCGGATCAACCGGCCCGAATTTGGCGCGGGCGTGCACGAGATGGTCTTTTCCGAGAACGCGCCCGAGATTGCGGCGGCGGCCCAGCACATGGTGCAGGCGGCGTTGCAGCAATGGCTTGCCGAGGTGGTCGAGCTGCGCGCGGTGCGCACGGAAAGCGTGGGCGCGCTGTTGCGCGTGCATGTCGCCTACCGGCTGATCGGAGACGCAGAAGACCGCCGCCTGACAGTGGAGGGCACGCCATGAGCGATCTTGTGACTCCGGCGCGCCAGCATTGCGGCACCGAGATGCGCCGCCAGCGCGTCGCCAGCCAAGAGATCGACACGGGCGGAGGCGTTCTGCTGAACGGGATCGACTTTGTCGAAGTTGTCGGCGCGGGCGCTCCGGCCGGGATGGAGCAGCGCATCCTGCTGGTCACGTTTCTGCGCGCAGATGGGGTCGCGGGGCTGGGCACGCAGAACTTTTCGGTCACCGGCGGGGCGCGGATCGGCGGCATCACGGTGACACAGGTCCAGCCGGAAACGCAGACCCGGCTGCGGCTGACGGTCAGCGCGGCGGGCGACTTTTCACCCTATCGCCTTGAATGCCACGCAGACGACAGCCCCGGAACTCATGTGGCCAACATGGACCCCAGGCTGTCGGCGGTGACCTTTGGCTTCAAGGTGGAATGCCCGTCGGATTTTGACTGCAAGCCGGCACCGCCGCCGCCCCAGGCCCCCCGCAAGGGGCCGCCCGTCGATTACCTGACGCGGGACTGGGCCGGGTTTCGGCAGCTGATGCTGGACCGGATGTCGGCCACCATGCCCGGCTGGGATGAACGCAACCCCGCCGACCTGGGTGTCACGCTGGTCGAGGTGCTGGCCGATGCCGCCGACAAGGCCAGCTGGTTTCAGGACGCGGTTCAGACCGAAGCGTTCTTTGACCGCGTGCGGTATCGTCAATCGCTGGCGCGGCATGCGCGCCTGCTGGGCTATCGCCCGGGCGAAGGCAGCAACGCCCGCGCCGCCGTGGCCGTCACGGCCGGGCACGACCGTCTTGCGGGTCCGGTCATCACGCGGGGCACAAGGTTTCTGACCCGTTCGCCACAGCCGCGCGCACCGGCCCGTCCGGTGGTTGTGCCACGCGATCCCGAGCTGTTCGAACAGATGCTGGCCGAAGGTGCCATCGTGTTCGAAGCGATGGAGGACCTGGCTGATCTGCGTGTCGCCCGGAACGAAATCCGCCTGCACGATTGGGGAGACGACGCCTGCGTCCTGCCACAAGGCGCGACCGGGGCAACTCTGGTCGGGGCGGCGGCGGATCTGGATCTGGCAGAAGGCGATCTGCTGATCCTCGAAGAGCGCATTCCCCTTGGCCGCACCCCGCAGGACCCGCCCGATCCCGCGTACCGTCATCTGGTGCGGATCGCCGCAGCGCCGGTTGCGGCGCGTGATCCGCTGTTCGGGCTCGATCTGGTTGACGTCACCTGGCACGCCGAAGACGCGCTGCCGTTCGACCTGCCGCTGGGCGATGCTGCGGGCCGCCCGATGGCGGTGGCGCGCGGCAATGTCCTGATGGTCGACGAAGGCCGGACCGTGGATTATGCCCTGTCGCCGGGCGCTGCGGGCGAGGATGCGATCGCGGTGGGTGGCCAGGACCGCACAGGCCTTGGGGCTGACGATGGCCCGGGCCGCTCGCTGCGCCTGCGCCTGGATGCGCGCGAGGTGGTGCGTGCCGCGCCTTATGGCACCGCGCATCGCGCGGTCGCGGCCCGGGCGGCGACGCATCCGGTTGCGGCACCCGTCGCGCAGGTGTCGCTGACCGGAGACGGAGAGACCTGGGTCACAACGCCAGACCTTTTGGGATCGGACAGGTTTGCACCGCATGTGGTCATCGAACCGGGGACCGAAGACACCGCCGCCTATGTCCGGTTTGGCGACGGCGTGCTGGGGCGCAGGCCCAGTGATCTGGCGGGCTTTTCGGCGCGGATCCGGCAGGGCGGAGGCCCGGCAGGGCGGATTGGCGCAGGGGCGCTGGCGCATGTGGTGACGGGTGACGGCAGCGGCATCGCGGCGCTGGGCAATCCGCTGCCCGCCTGGGGCGGAGCCCCGCGCGAGACGCGGCGGCAAGTGCAGATCGCGGCACCGCAGGCCTTTCGCACGCCGCGCCGCGCCGTCACGGCTGCGGATTACGCACGGGTGGCCGCCACGCACCCCCGGGTCGCCCGCGCCTATGCGCGGCGGCGCTGGACGGGCAGCTGGCACACGATCACGCTGGCCATCGATCTTGTGGGTGGCGGGCGCGTGGACGCGGGCTTTGCCGAAGACCTGCGCGGGTTCATCGAAAGCCAGCGTCTGGCCGGGCACGACCTGCGGATCGTGTCGCCGAGGTTCGTGCCGCTGGACCTGGTCTTTTTCGTCTGCGCGCGGCCCGAGGTCTATGCCGCCGACGTCAGCCGGGACCTGCTGCGCCTGTTCTCGGATCAGCGTCTTGCGGATGGCAGCCTGGGTCTGTTCCACCCCGACGCGCTGGACTTTGGGGGCGACGTGGCCCTGTCGCCCCTGATTGCCCGCGCCATGGAAGTGCCGGGCGTCAACTGGATCAGCCTGCGCGACGAAAGCGGGGCTGTGGCCGGGCGGTTTGGCCGGATGGATCAGCCGGGCACCGATTACGGCGACGCAGGCGCAATCCCCATCGCCGGGGGCGAGATTGCCCGTCTCGACAACGATCCCAGCCGCCCCGAGATGGGCCGGGTGCGGATCATCGCGCATGGAGGACGCTGAGATGACCCGCACGGCACAGCCCCGCGATCACGACCCGCGCCGCCCGGACAACCGCGCGGGGCTGGACCGCATCGCCTATCGCATCGCCACCCAGACCCAGAGCCTGGACCGCATGTTGTGGCAAATGCCAAGGCAAAGAGTGCAGGACCCGCAAACCGGCGCTCAGCTGGAGCCGCTGGAAGCGCTGACCACCCGCGACCTGTCCGACCCGACGATCAGCCTGCTGGACGCATGGTCGACGGCGGTCGACGTGCTGAGCTTTTATTCCGAACGGGTGGCACAGGAGGGGTATATCGGCACGGCAACCCAGAGGCGCAGCGTGCTCGAGCTGGCGCGGATGATCGGGTACGAGCTGGCCCCGGGGGTTGCCGCGTCGGTGCATCTGGCGTTCCAGGTCGAGGATGCCGATGATCCCTACCGCACCGTGCCGGTGCCCGCAGGCGTGCAGGCCTTGTCGATCCCGCAAGGCAAGGACGAGCTGCCGCAGACCTTTGAAACCGTCGAAGAGATCACCGCCCGGGCTGAGTGGAACGACATCCACGCCCGCACGCAGCGCAGTCAGCGGCTGGCCCTGTTTCACCAGCCGGGCGATGCAAGGGACGGAACCCTGTATCTGTTTGACACAGACGGCAGCTTTGACGCGGCGGCGCTGGCCGATCCCGACCTGCAGACCTTTGCCGCGCCGGGCGATCTGGCGGGGTATCACCCTCTGCGGGCGGGGCTGGATCTGGAGGGCGCCTTGCTGGACCGGATCGAGGATGCAAGCCCCGACAACGGCATCGTTCCGGCCATCCACGCGCTGCCGGTTGACGAGGTTTGCCTGGACGGGCTGGGCCTTGCGCTGGAGCCCGGAGCGCGGATGATCGCGGTGGGGCAGGCACCCGGTGGCCCGGTCACGGCCATGCCGCTGCGGGTGGTGCGCGCCGAGGAAGACGCCGCCTTTGGCCTGACGCGGGTGGTGCTGACAAGGTCTGGCCGCGCGCCGGACAAGGTGCGCCAGGCACCGGTGCTGATCGCGTCGATCATGCTGCCGGGGCTGATGCCGGCGGGCAAGTTGTCGTTCTCGGCCCAGGCGCTGGGCCAGCAGGTTGTCGGCAAGCGCTGGACCGGCGACGGGCTGACCGCGCTGGTGCGTGCCCAGCACTGGAAGCGCGCCGAGGTCATGTCGCTGGTGGCGCGGATCACCGACGTGCGAGAGGATGCCGGGACCGAGCTTGGCTTTTTCGTCATGCGCGACAGCGCCGGCTTTTTCGGCAGCACCGCGCCGTTGTGGGACACGCTCAGCTTTGGGGACGACGGAAAGGGCGGCAAGGACAAGGGGCCCTACACGTCGAACTGGGACAACCCGCTGGGCAGCAACACGATCTGGAACGCGGCCAACGGCTCACGCCTGACCGGCGAAGCGCAGGTGTTTCTCGAGCGAGAGATCAAGGCCGTGCAGCCCGGCGGCTGGGCGGTGATCGAAACCGAAAAGGGCGAAGCCGTGCCGCTGCGCGTCGCGCATGCCGCGACCCAAAGCCGGGCCGATTATGCCATCAGCGGAAAGGCAACCGGCATCGGGTTTGAAACGGCCGAAGGCGGGCCGCTGGACGTGGGCGCGCCGACCGATGCCAACATCTATAACGGGTTCCGTTTTCGCAGCAGCCAGTTTCACGGCGTCAGTCAGAGGCTGCCGATGGCCGGGATCCCCATGGCGCAGGACGTCGAGGCCGGCGCGCATGCCATCGAGCTGGACGGGCTGTATCTGGATTTCGAACGGGGGCGCCCGGTGGCGCTGAGCGGGGCGCGCAGGGATGCCGAAGGGCTGACAGGGCGCGAGACGCAGGTGATCGCCGAAGTGCAGCACATTGACGGCATCACCCGCCTGCTGTTCGAAGGGGCGACGGCGCACAGCTATGACCGCACCACCTTGCGGTTGAACGGCAACGTGGCCCTCGCCACGCATGGCGAAACGGTGGAAGAGCCGCTTGGCTCGGGCGACGCGCGGTTGGTGCACCAGACCTTTGCGCTGTCGCGCCCGCCCCTGACATATGTGTCGGCGGCAACCGAAACGGGCCGCGCCTCGACCCTTGCGGTGCGCGTGGGCGGCGTGTTGTGGCAAGAGCTGCCCAGCCTTGGCACCGCAGGCCCCGAGGATGCGGTGTACGAAGTGCGTCTGGCGGATGACGGCACCTGCACGGTGCGGTTCGGCGACGGAGCGCGCGGGCGGCGCCTGCCATCGGGCGAGCTGAACGTATCGGCCACGTACCGGACGGGGCTTGGCCCGGAAGGGCAGGTGCCGGCTGAGGCGATTGCCCAGCTCAAGACCCGGCCGCTGGGTGTGCGCGGGGTTGTGAACCCGTCCCCTGCCACCGGCGCGGCGCCGCCCGAAACGCTGGAGGCCGCGCGCCTGAATGCGCCCGCAGCGGTGCGCACGCTGGGGCGGATCGTGTCGCTGGCCGATTACCAGAGCTTTGCGCTGGCCTATGCGGGTGTCGGCAAGGCGCAGGTGTCCGAGCTGTGGTCGGGGCAGGACAAGGTGGTGCATCTGACCATCGCACCAGAGAGCGGAGGCGCGCTGAGCGACAGCGACCCGCTGATCGCCAACCTGCGCGCATCGGTCGACGCGGTGCGCGATCCGGCAAGGACCGTGATCGTCGCGCCCCATGTGCCGCGTCTGTTCACGCTGACGGCCACGCTGGATGTGGACCCGGCCTACCGTCCGGCGGATGTCGAATTGGCGGTGCGCACGGGGCTGACAGAGGCGTTCGGATATGATGCCCGCGCGTTGGGTCAGGCCGTCACCGCGGCAGAGGTCATCGCGGCCCTGCACAGGGTGGCAGGGGTCGTGGCGGCGGATCTTGACGCGCTGGCGGTGCTGCTGGGCGGTGATGTGATCCCGCCTGTGGGTGCGGCGCCGGAAACGGTCTTGCCTGCCTATCCCGCGCGCGGCCCCGGCCAACGCGGGCAGGGCAGTGGCTTTGCCGCGGCCGAGCTTTTGACGGTGCTGCCATCGGCGATCATTCTTTCGCTCAGGGAGGCCACGTGATGCTGAACCGCGACCCCGCAGACCTGTTCGCCCGCCTGCCCGGCCACCACCGGGTGCGAGATGCCGAAGAGGGCCGCGCGCTGCAGGCATTGATGGAGGTGATGCGCGCCGAGCTGGGCATCGTCGAAGGCGACATCGACCAGCTGTACGACAACTGGTTCATCGAAACCTGCGAGCCCTGGGTCCTGCCGTATATCGCCGACGTGGTCGGTGCGCGCCCGATGCGCGAGATCGGCGCAGATCAGGCGGGGCTGATGCGCGCCTATATCGCCAACGTCCTGGCGTTTCGTCAGGCCAAGGGCACAGCCGCCGTGATCGAGCAGGTCGCGCGCGAAGTGTCGGGCTGGTCGGTTGTGGCGGTCGAGTTCTTTCAGCGGCTGGCCACCAGTCAGCACATGGGCCATTTGCGTCCCGGCGCGGTTGCCTTTGCAGATGTGCGCAACAGCGCCGCCGCCCGCACCAGCCGTGGCCCGTTTGCAGGCCAGGCGCACAGCGCGGCGGCCGGGCAGGCAAACGGGTGGTCGGGGCGCTACAACATCCCGCACCTTGGATTGTTCATCTGGCGCGCCGGGGCTGCGCCGATCTGGCCCACCGCGCAGGACAGCGGAGCCAGCTACACCGGCGGGGCAAGGCCTGCGCCGGTCAGCAGTGACGACGGGCTGCGCTGGTTCGACCCCATGGGCCGGGGGCGTCCGCTGGTGACCCGCCCGGTGGCCGACACCAGTGTCGCGGGGCGCGTGACCGAGCGTATGGTGCCCGGCGCGATCACCCGGGATGCGCTGGCGCAGGCGCTGGACGCGGCCCGCACCACGGGCGAAACCGAAGGGCGCTGGTTCGAAGAGGCCCCGCCGTTTGTCCTGCGGCTGGACGGTCAGGATGTGCCGCCCGAAAGGATCTTCAGCTGCAACCTGATGCGCGCGGATGACGGCAGCTATCGCCGCCCGGCGCAGGCCGGTCAGGTGCTGGTGGACCCCGAACTGGGCCGGTTGGCGCTGCACGCGCAGGACCAGGCTCTGCCGGTCGAGGCAGGATATGCCGAGGCCAGTGTCTTTGACATCGGAGGGGGCCCCTATGACCGGCGCGAAAGCCTCGAGCGCTGGCTGCCCGATCTGGTGATCGAAGGCGAAGATCCGCCCTGGCACGTGGGCGTCACAGGCGTGACGGCGGACCAGACGATGGACCCCTTGCAGGGCGGGCGGGTTGTCGGATCGCTGAACCAGGCGATCGGGATGTGGAACGCCGAGGCGACCGAAGGCACGCGGGGCATCATTTCGGTCATGGACAACAACCGGTATCCCATCGCGCAAAAGCTTCGCATCCCGGCCGGCGCGACGCTGGTGATTGTTGCTGCGCATTGGCCTGCGACACCCGGCCCCGCAGGCACCCGGACCCGACGCCCCGGGCAGGTATCGCCGCAATACCTGCGCCCTGTCGTGACGCCCGGCCTGCACGTGGTCGGTGCCGCGTCAGGTCAGGGCGAAGGGGGGGCGCTGATCCTGGATGGGCTGGCCATACGCGAGGGGATCATCCTGCCGCCGCGGGGCGATCTTGGCGAGCTGGGTCTGTTCAATTGCACCGCGGGCGGCGCAAAAGGCCGCCTCGCGGGCGGGATCGCCGCGCCGCAGGGCAATGCCGCCTGCAAGGTCACGCTGCACCGGTCGGTTCTGGGGGGTGTCACCTTTGGCCGCGCGGCGGGCGGGCTGGAGATATCGCGCTGTATCCTGTCCGAAGACGACACCGCCGATGGCGGCCCACCCGCGCATGACGCGCTGAACGCGCCGCGCATGGATGCGCGTATCAGCGGCACCACGCTGTTCGGGCGTGCCCGCCTGCGCAGCATAGAGGCTGAAAACAGTCTGCTTCTGGGCAATGTCACGCTTGAGCACCGGCAGCGCGGTTGCGTGCGGTTTTGCTATGCGCCGCCCGATGCACGCCTGCCAAGACGCTATAAATGCGTGCCGCGCGCCGGGGCGTCCGATCCGCAGCGGCCCACCTTTGTGTCGACCCGTTTCGCCGACCCGGGCTTTGCCCAGCTGGCCCAGACAACGCCCCTTGCCATTTTGCAGGGTGCCGAAGGCGGGATGGAGATGGGCGCGGGCTTTGCCAACCGCGACCCAGCGCGGCGCGCCAACATTGAAGACGCGCTGGACGATTTTGCGCCCTACGGCCTGAGCGCCGGCCTTTTGTTCGTGACCTGAGGAGATTTTCTGATGACCGGTGATTTTTCCCGCAACACCTTTCGCCACGATGCGCCCTACAGCCTTGTCCGGATGCAGCAGGGGCGGCTGTTCACCGATGCCGACTGGAACGAACAGGGGGACATCCTGCGCGGCGCCGAACGGGCTTCGGCGGCGGATATCATCGGCCACGCGGGCTTTCCCGACGACGCGCCGGGATTTGCGCTGCGGGTGTCGGACCAGACCGCCACGCTGAGCATCGGCGCGGGCACGGCCTATGTGAACGGTGTGCGGCACCACAACCCCGGGGGCGAAACCGTGCAGGTGCGGCGCGTCGGAGGGTCCGGCACCCGGTGGGAGGTGATCGGCGGCGCGGCGCTTGCATCAAGTGATGTCGTGGCGCCGGGCCGCGCGCAGGATGCGGCACGTGTGGCGCATCACGCCGTCGACGATCTGGATACCCGGCCGGATGGCATCCAGCGCTTTCGCCCGAACCCGCCTTTGCCGGCCGGGACAACGCATGTCACGCGCCTGACACAGGTGAACCGTCAGCCACATCTGGGCCCGGGCACCGAACCGCGAGCCAATGGGGCCTATACCGCGTTTCTCAAATCGGTGGACCTGCCCGAGACGGCGCTGGACACACCGCGCCTGAGAGAGGTTGCCTTTGACGGGCCCGACACCGCAACCCGGGATGCCACGCTGTGGCAGGTCGAGCTGCACAGCCAGGCCGATCTGACGGCCCGCGGCATCACACAGGACATGCTGCGGACCGAAGCGCTGGCGCGGGGTCTTGATCCGGTACTGGGGCCGCGCGCGCCCGGGCTGTTGCGGGCCCGCGCCGAGGTCAGCGCGCTGAGCGCGGGCCCCTGCACCCTGCCGCCGGGCGCGGGGTATCGCAGTCTTGAAAACCTGCTGTACCGGGTGGCGCTGTATGGCCCGAGGCATGCGGCAACGCACTGGGCCTGGTCGCGGGAGAACGCGCAGGCCCGCTTTGCCTATACCGAAGTCGATGGCAGCGTTCTGGTCACCACGGGCACCGGGCGCGACGAGGTCAGCGCGCTGAAAGCCGGAGACTGGGTCGAAATCAAGAGCCGGGACATGATCGTCGGCGAGCAGCCCGGCTGGTTTGCCCGCGTCGGCGAGGTGGTGAACGAACGTGTGGCGCTGTCCGAGTTGTACGAATTTGAAACCCTTGATCCAGAAGATCTGAGCGGCGCGCCCGACCTGTCGGCCTTGCCAAGCCAGGGCACCCTGACCCGGTGGGAGGGCGGTTTGCCCCAGCCGATCAAGGAGGGCCAGTGGATCGATCTGGAAAACGGCGTGCAGGTCGCGTTCGAGGCGGGCGTGTACCAGAACGGGGATTACTGGACGATCCCGGCGCGGGCGGTGTCCGGCGACGTCGAATGGCGGCGCGATGCGGTGTCGGGCGACCCGGTTTTCGAGCGGCCCGAAGGCCCGCGGCGCGACTATGCCGCGCTGGCCCGGATCACCCGGTCGAACGCCGGATGGGGGCCGATCACCGATCTGCGCACGCTCTTTCCCGCCACAACGCGCCTTGAGCGGATGAGCATGACCGGAGGCGACGGACAGGAGGCCATGCCCGACCCGCTGAATCCGGCGGCCCGCATCCCGCTTGCCGCGCCGGTGTCGGTGCAGGTGATGCGCGGCGAGATGCCCGTCGCGGGCGCATCCGTCGAATTCCGGCTGGACGGCACGGGCAACGGCCGCTTTGCCAACGGAGCCACGGTGCTGCGCGTGCCGGCGGACATGCTGGGCCGGGCCGAGGCCACGTGGCACGTCGACGGCACAACGCCGGCCCAGACCTGCCGCGCCACCTTGCTGGATCGCGACAACGTGCCAACCGCGCAGGCGGTCGAATTCCACGCCAGCCTGTCGCGCGCGGATCGCACCAGCTTTGATCCGACGGGCATAGATGCGCTGAACGGGGCGGTCACGGTACAGGAGGCGATCGAACGGCTGGTGTCATTGCAGCAGAAAGGCTGCGCGACCCATATCCTGACGCCTGCCCCGGGGTGGGAGGCTGTGCTGGAAGGGTTTGCCAAAGGTGAAAACGTGTCGGTCTGCGTGTCCCCCGGCACCTACACGCTGACACGCCCCGTCGTGATGAACGGGCTGGGCGATGTGACCCTGCACGGGTCAAGCGCGGGCACCGCGAGGTTTCAGATCGACAGGTCCGAGGCGGGGCTTGTCTTTGACGGGTGCGGCGCGGTGACGGTGAAGGATCTGGATGTGTCCACCCCCGCGGGCTTTCTGAGCGGCGGGCAGGAGGACAATCGCAATGGCGCGCTGATGATGCTGGCCTGCGGAGAGGTCACCGTCGAGGGCTGCCGCCTCAGCTGCGGGGCGGCGCACCGCGAGCACCGGACCTGCCTGATGGTGCGCGCCCACGAAGGCGGGGGGGCAGTGACATCGGCGCAGGTCCGCGTGACGGGCACGACGTTCCACGTCGGGCAGAACCAGAGCGCGATGATCCTGTGCGACAGCGACATCATCGATGTGTCGGACAATGTCATCCGGCCCAAGCGGCTTGGCACAACGGCGCTGGGGGTGGGGCAGATGGTGCGCGATCCGGCCTGGCTGGCCCGCGTGATGCCCGAACTGATCGCCAACCCGATCGAAGGGTCCGAGGACATCCCGGCAGATGACAGGGCGATCCGTCACGGCACCTGGAGCGCAACATTCCGAAGCCCCGTGCCGCAGCAGATCTGGGACGTGATGGTCGAGCGCACGCCGCCAACCGAAGACGACCTGACTTCGGAAGAGGCCTTTGCCGCCTACGCCAAAGGGCTGATCGAGGCGCGCGCGGAGAAGGCGTTTGACGACGAATTGCTGGCCCCGCACCTGGAGCATTTCAAAGAGCTGATCGGCGAGGACGAAGACCGGTTTCGCGACCCGGAGTTCGTGCAGGGCCTGCTGGTCACGTCCGACATCAAGGCCAGCCGGTTCGGGCGCGAACCCGAGGCCGGGCGGCAGGTTGCCCTGGCAGCGGGCGGGTCGGTCATCGCGTTCGATTCACCGATTTCGCAGGAAGACTGGAACACGATGGTTGCGGGCAGCCCAAAGTTGAAGAAGGTGTCAAAGCCGAGTCATTTGATGAAAGCGGCTCAGCGGATCCTCGAGGCGACGCTCAAGAACGAAGAGGCGGCAGGCGCGCTGCCGTCGGTCAAGGGGTGGCTGGCCGGGATCAAGCGGCAGCAGATGGGGATGATGGCGCAGGGCATCATCTGCGCCGGGCGCACGCTGGGCCGGGTGTCGATCACGGGCAATGTCATCCGGGACGCGCAGGTGGGCATTCGGGTCGCGCCCAGCCACGGCAAGAATTCACGCAAGGCCGCGCGGTCTGTCGTGATCCGCGACAACCACATGGAGCTGGTGGCCCTGACCGCAAATTCGGGCGCGGCGTTCGGCATGTTCGTCGGCAACGCCAAAACCCTGCGGATCGAGGACAACGATCTGTCGCTGTCGCCGCGCGCCAGCTACGAAAAGTACTTTGAACAGGGCGTGCGCATCTGGGGGCATCTGGCCAGGCACATGGTCTTGTCCGGCAACCGCATCGCAATCGCCACGATGGGTTGGCGGATCGAGGAAGTCGGCGAAGTGCACACGTCGAAATACCTCTGGGCTTATAGCGGCAACCTTGTGGAAGGACCGGATGGGGTTATCGAGATGTACAATCGCCCGAGCACGCCACTGAAGCGGGACGCGACCAATAAAGTGGTGGAAATCCCCTAAAGCGCGATTGTTTTGGTTGATTTTTCAATCGGAACGTGCAATTCTGTAACTCGCTGATGAACATGTACTTTTTGGGTGCAAGGAGTCGACTCTCCACAATCAGGACTACGGGGCGAAGCGGCAGAAGGCTGGTTCGCCCCTCGTCGTGTCGGGGCGGCGGTGTCAGTCCGTCAGCATGGCCAGGGTCGCACGGTGCGTCACGGCCAGACGGGTGCGCAGCTGATCCTCTGAGGCCACGCCGTACTTGGCGTTCATGGTGGCAAAGTGAAAGAACTCGGTCACGTCATCCAGCGATGTGCCCGGGTCGCGGGGCGTTGCACCGGCCTCGATCAGCAGATGCAGGATCGCGTCACGCCAGCGGGCCGACAATTCGGCCATGACCTCGCCCGCGCCGCGGTGGATGCCGTCCAGCAGCTCTTCGAGGTCGGGCGCCTCTTGCAGGGCGGCGTACCATGCGAGAGGCCCCAGTTCGATATAGCTCCAGAGTTTGTCCGAAAGGTCGCCGCCCGCATCCCAGGCCGCACGGACCTGATCATAGGTCTGGTTGCCAAAATGGCGGACTGCGGCCCGCAACACGGCCTCTTTGTTGGGAAATGCGTTGTAGACGGTCTGTCGCGCGACGCCCGCCTCGGTGGCGATGTCCGACATCGTCGTCTTTGCCACGCCATAGCGGGCAAAGCGCCGCTGTGCGGCTTCGATGATATGTTCGGTGCGGGCGTCCATGAACTCTTCCTTGCCCTGCGCGCCGGGATATGTCAAATGTACAAAAAACGCCCATTTGTACACATGCGGAGAGCGACGACATGAAGCTGACGGTTAATGGCACCGAACACGAGGTGGATGTCGAAGATGACATGCCGCTGTTGTGGGTCTTGCGCGATGAGCTGGGGCTGACGGGCACCAAATATGGCTGCGGGATTGCCCAATGCGGGGCTTGCACGGTGCATATGGACGGGCTGGCCGTGCGATCTTGCCAGGTGGCGGCGGCTACCGCCGATGGGGCCGAGATCACGACGATCGAGGGCCTGGGCACGCCCGCAGCGCTGCATGCGGTGCAGGACGCCTGGATCAAGCATCAGGTGGCGCAGTGCGGCTATTGCCAGTCGGGCCAGATCATGCAGGCGGCGTCGCTGCTGGATCTGAACCCGGAACCGACGGATGAGGACATCGACATCGTGATGGGCGGTAACCTGTGCCGCTGCGGAACCTATCCGCGCATCCGCGCCGCCGTGCACGACGCCGCAACCAAGCTGAAGGAGGCCTGAGCCATGGGCAAATTGCGCACCATCACCCGCCGCACGTTCCTTGTCAGCTCGGTCGCCGTGGCAGGCGGCGTGGCCTTTGGCACCTACCTTGCCAGCCGCCCGTTGCCCAACCCGCTGGAGGATCAGCTGGCCGAGGGAGAGGCGACGTTCAACCCGTGGGTTGTCGTGTCGCCTGAAAAGGTCACGCTGATCGCGCCGCATGGCGACAAGGGGCAGGGCGTTGCCTCGGCGCAGGCGGCGCTGATCGCCGAAGAGATGGACCTGGAATGGGGCCAGTTCGACGTGTCGTTCGGAGAGCCGAACCCGGCCTATTACAACACCGCCATGTCGGACGAGGCGGTGCCGTTCATGTCGACCGACGAAGGCACGATGGCGACGATCTCGCGCAACATGATGGGCGGGGTGATGAAGATCCTCGGCCTGCAGGGCACCGGGGGATCGACCAGCATGCCCGACAGCTTTGACAAGCTGCGCCATGCAGGCGCCACCGCGCGCGAAACGCTCAAGGCTGCGGCGGCGGTCCGCTCGGGCATTCCGGCGCATGAACTGGCAACGGACAAGGGCGCGGTTGTGCTGCCGGATGGCAC
>JAHDCH010000005.1:25984-28437 GCA_020629995.1 Pseudaestuariivita sp.
GGGCTGGCCGTGGTGGCCGACAACACATGGCGCGCCTTTGCCGCCGCTGACGCGATTGACGTGACCTGGGGCAAGCCGGCTTACCCCGAGGCGCAGGCCGAACATTGGGAGGTCGTGGCCGCCTCGTTCACCGAAGACAAGCTCGACAGCACCTGGCGCGATGACGGTGACGTGGCCGCCGCACCGGGCGAGGCGGTCGAGGCCGAGTACCGCTCGCCCTACGTGGCGCACCAGCCGCTCGAGCCGCTGAACGCGGTGATCCGGGTGACGGACGAGGCGGTGGATGTGTGGACGGGCCACCAGATGCCGATCATGCTGCAAGAGCAGGTGGCGGCGGTCACGGGGCACGAACCCGGGCAAGTGCGGTTCCACAACCAGTACATGGGCGGCAGCTTTGGCCACCGGCTTGAGTTCGATTTCATCAAACAGACCGCCGAGATCGCCAATACGATGCGCGGCACGCCGGTCAAGATGACCTACACGCGCGAGACGGACTTTGCGCAGGACTTCACCCGCCACATCTCGATGGCGCGGGGCCGCGCGACGCACGAGGGCGGCAAGGTCACCTCGATTGACCTGTCGATTGCCGCGCCGTCGGTGATCAGCAGTCAGATGGGCCGGATCGGCATGCCGGTGCCGGGGCCCGATTCGCAGATCGCGGCGGGGTCGTGGAACAACCCTTACGCGCTCGAGAATTTCCGCATGCGGGCCTACCGCGCGCCCGAGCTGGGGCCGGTGTCGTCCTGGCGGGCGGTGGGCGCGCCGGGGGCGGGGTTCTTTTTCGACACGCTGCTGGACGAGGCGATCCATGCAGCAGGTGCCGACCCGATGGAAGAGCGCATCCGCCTGATGGGCCACGACGTGAGCCGCAAGGTGCTGGAAGCCGCCGCCGAGATGTCGTCCTGGGGCGGTGAGCTGGCACCCGGAAAGGGGCGAGGCGTCGCGTTTGTGGAAAGCTTTGGCGTGCCGGTGGCGGAAGTGGTCGAGGTGACGAACACGGATGCGGGCATCAAGATCGACAAGGTCTGGGTCGCCTGTGACGTCGGCACGGTGATCGACCCGGTGAACTTTGAGAACCTCGTGCAGGGTGGAGTGATCTTTGGCCTCGGCCACGCGATGAATTGCGAGATCACCTATGCCGGTGGCGCGGCAGAGCAGAGCAATTATCACGCGCATGAAGGCATGCGGATGTGGCAGACGCCTCAGATCATCGTGAAGGGCCTTGAGAACGGCGCGCATGTGCGCGGGGTGGGGGAGCCTCCGGTGCCGCCCGCGGCCCCGGCGCTGGCCAATGCGATCTTTGCCGCGACGGGCACGCGCCTGCGCGAGATGCCGTTCAACCGGCATGTGGAGTTCGTGTGATGAGGCTGGCACTGGTGATGGCGCTGATCCCTGCGCTGGCATGGGCCGAGGGTGAGACCACGGTGATCGACCCGCCCGCGGCTGGATCGGTGAGCCGCGAGGCCGGGCTGGCCGCGTTTGACCGCATCTACGAGGTCGCTTCGCACCCGCGTTGTTCCAATTGCCACGTGGGGGCGGACAATAGGCCGATGTGGTCGGGGCCAAGCTATGGTCGGACGCGGCCTCACGGGATGAACGTCAACGCAGGGGTCAGCCGGGTGGGCGAGGAATATGTCCCCTGCTCGACTTGCCACGCCTACCGCGAGGGGGGCAACAACGCGCCCCATGCCGCGCCGCAGGTGGCGATGAACTGGCAGCTTGCGCCGGTCGAGGCGGCTTGGTTCGGGCGCACCAGCGATGAGATCTGCGCCCAGCTGCGCGATCCCGAGCTGAACGGTGGGCGCGATGCGCTGGCGCTGGCGCAGCATCTGGACCACGACCTGATCCTGCACTGGGCCTGGACGCCGGGCGGTGGGCGGGAGCCCGCGCCCTACAGCCTGCAAGAGCATGTGAACGATGTGCTGGCCTGGGGGGCTGCGGGCTTTCCCTGCGCCATGGATGAGGAGTGACGCCATGACCGATGTCAAAGGACCGTTTCGCGCCGGTGCGCTGTTTGTCGCGGTCAGCGCCGTGCTGCACCTGATCGCGCCGCTGGTGGCGGGGCTGCAGGGGATGGCGCCTATGCTGGCTGTCGTGGGGCTGGTGTACCTGGCCGTGACATGGGGTTTGCTGCAGGGCTGGCGCTGGCTGGCCTGGGTCGCGTTTTTCGTGCTGATGGCGGGCAGTATCGTTGCGTTGTCAAACGTCTGGGCCGGAGGGCCTGTGCCGGGCTGGCTGTGGGCGGGCATCGTCGCGGCCGACTGGGCAGCGGTGGCTGGGCTGTTCGTGGCGCTGTGGCGCAGCCCGCAGCCGGTCTGACGGCCACGGGTGCAGGTGCGTTACAAATTCTTTACGTGGGGCCTTGCATCCCATCGGGGCTTGCCATATCTCGCCTCTTGTTGACGCGGGATGGAGCAGCCCGGTAGCTCGTCAGGCTCATAACCTGAAGGTCG
>JAHDCH010000233.1 GCA_020629995.1 Pseudaestuariivita sp.
AGGATCGCGTAATCGGGCAGGCTGTCGCTGTCCTTTTGATCCTCGCGCAGCTCGGCCGAGGGCGGCTTTTCGATGATCGAGGTGGGAATCACCTCGCCTTCGGGCGCCATCATCCAGGGGCGGTGGTTTGCGTTGCGCCAGCGGCAGGTCTCGAACACCCGCATCTTGTAGAGATCCTTGATCGGGTTAAACCCGCCCGACATGTCGCCATAGATCGTGGCATAGCCCACCGCGACCTCGGATTTGTTGCCCGTGGTAAGCAGCATGTCGCCTGTCTTGTTCGACAGCGCCATCAACAGCAGCCCGCGCAGGCGCGACTGGATATTCTCTTCGGTCAGCCCCGGCTCGGTCCCTTCGAACAAAGGCGCCAGAGCGTCGGTCACCGCAGCACGCGGGCCAGAGATCGGCAAAAAGTCATACCGCGTGCCCAAAAGCCGCGCGCAAGCCTCGGCATCGTCCAGCGAGCCTTGCGAGGTATATTCCGACGGCAGCATCACGCAGCGCACATTGTCCGGCCCCAAGGCATCCGCCGCAATCGTGGCGACCAGGGCAGAATCGACGCCGCCCGACATACCCAGCAGGACACGGCCAAAGCCCGTCTTGCCGCAATAGTCGCGCAGGCCTTGCACCATGGCGCGGTAATCCGCCTCGTAATCTGGCAGCACGGACGCTTTGCCCGCATCGATGATGCGCCAGCCCTCGTCTCCGCGCGCAAGGTCCAGATGTGCGATCTCTTCGTCGAACATCGGCGCACGCCACGCCAGCGCGCCACCCGGGTTCAGCGCAAAAGAGCCACCGTCAAACACCTGGTCATCCTGGCCACCCACCATGTTGAGGTAGATCAGCGGCAGCCCGGTTTCGACCACGCGCGACACCATGTGGTTCAGCCGCGTTTCCATCTTTCCACGATAATAGGGCGACCCATTCGGGATCAGCAGGAACTCGGCCCCCGTTTCGGCCAGCGTTTCGGCCACGTCCTCGTGCCAGGCATCCTCGCAAATGGGCGACCCGATACGTGTGTTGCCCACAGCATAAGGCCCGCCGATGGGGCCGCTGTCAAAGATGCGCACTTCGTCGAACACGGTCTCGTTCGGCAGGTGATGCTTGAGCACGCGGCTCACCACCCGCCCCCCGCGGCAGATGTGATAGGCGTTGAACAGCTGGCCGCCTTCGGTCCAGGGCCCACCGATGGCCAGCGATGGACCCTCTGCGCAATCCGCGGCCAGCGCCTCGATCGCGGCGATGGCAGTGCGCTGGAACACGGGCTTCATCACCAGGTCCTGCGCATTGTAGCCGGTGATGAACATCTCGGGCAGCGCCACAAGGTCTGCGCCCGCGTCGCGGCCGGCCTCCCAGGCGGTGCGCGCCTTGGCCGCGTTGCCGCCGATATCGCCCACCACGGGGTTCAGCTGGGCCAGTGTGATGCGAAAGCGGTCGGTCATCGGGTCATCCAGTGTCGAAACTCCTCCGTGACTTAGCAGATGAAAGCCCGAGGGAAAGACCAAACCCTGCCGAGCGCAGCCGCCGCCCGCCTTGCCCATTGCCCCGCGCGCGGCTCTGGCTTAGCATCCCGCGCAAACGAGCCAGTGACAGACGCGCCGGGGGGCACGCGCCATGAAGACAGCACGCACTTTCACCTTCGCTGTGGCCATGATGGCTGCGGGCAGCGCATTTGCCCAAAGCGGCGATGTGGTGACCAAGCAATACGACGATGGCGGCGTCTACGAGGGTACGTTCAAGGACGGCCTGCAGCACGGCACCGGCACCTACCGCCTGCCCAACGGCTATGAATACAGCGGCGAATGGGTCGACGGTGAAATCCGCGGCACAGGCGTTGCGCGGTTCCCGAACGGGTCGGTCTACGAGGGCACCTTTGCCAAGGGCAAACCCGAAGGCGTGGGCAAGATCACCTTTGCCGACGGCGGCACCTACGAAGGCAACTGGCTGGATGGCAAGATCACAGGTCAGGGCGTGGCGATCTACGCCAACGGCGTGCGCTACGAAGGCGGGTTTCGCAACGCGATGCACCACGGGCGCGGGGTGATGACCTCGCCCGGTGGCTATATCTACGACGGCGACTGGGTGAATGGCGACAAGGACGGTCAGGCCAGCATCACCTATCCCGACGGCGCGCTGTACAAGGGGGCGGTGGCGCAAGGCGAACGCGAAGGCCAGGGCACCCTGACCATGCCGGACGGTCTGATCTATGTGGGCACGTGGTCGGCTGGCAAGATCAGCGGCGCAGGCACACTGACCCAGCCCAATGGCGACGTCTACGAAGGCCAGATGGTTGATGGCCGGCGCGAGGGCAAAGGCCGCGTGACATTTGCGAATGGCGATGTCTACGAAGGCGACTTTCAGGCCGATCAGCGCCACGGCACAGGCACCTTTACCGGGCAGGACGGCTATACCTACGAAGGCCAATGGGTGAACGGCCAGATCGAAGGCAACGGCCAGGTCACCTATCCCGACGGGTCGGTCTATGCGGGGCAATTCCGCGGCGATCTGGCCGACGGCACGGGCAAGATCACTTATCCCGACGGCAACACCTATGAAGGTGACTGGGTCGCCGGCGTGATCGAGGGTAACGGCAAGGCCACATATACCAACGGGCTGGTCTACGAAGGCGGGTTCAAGAATGCGCGAAACGAAGGGTTCGGCATCATGACCTTCCCCGACGGCTACCGCTACGAGGGCGACTGGAAAAACGGCAAGCGCCACGGCACCGGCACCGCCACCTACCCCGATGGCACGGTCTATACCGGCACGTTCGAAAACGGGCTGCGCCATGGCACGGGCAAGATCACCATGGCCGATGGTTTCACCTATGATGGCGAATGGGCAAATGGCGAGATCAACGGCAAGGGCGTTGCGACCTATACCAACGGTGATGTCTACGAAGGCAACTTTGTCGCCGGCAAACGCCAGGGCGCGGGCACAATGCGCTATGCCTCGGGTCAGGTGACCGAAGGCGACTGGCAAAACGGCGCCCTGACCGACACGAACTAGGCGCTGCGGCCGAAAAATTTTCGCAGGAAAATTTTTGCGGCCCGCCTAGACCAGCTCGCCCGCATCCAGCCGCGCCAGCCAACGGCCGGCATCGCGCAAGACCGCCTCGCGACGGTCTTGGTCCATCTTGTCCCAGGTGCGGTACATCTGCGCCATCCGGGGGTTGTTTCCGAACCGCGCGCGGTGGCGCAACAGGAAATCCCAGTACAGCAGATTGAAGGGGCAGGCCTTGTCGCCCGTCTTGGCGCTGACCTTGTAGCTGCACCCTTTGCAGTAATCCGACATGCGGTTGATATAGGCCCCCGACGACACATAGGGCTTGGATGCGATGATCCCGCCATCGGCGAATTGCGACATGCCGATCACGTTGGGCGCTTCGACCCATTCGAACGCATCCGCATAAACCTCGAGATACCATTCATGCACCGCATGCGGATCGATCCCGGCAAGCAGGGCAAAATTGCCTGTGACCATCAGGCGCTGGATGTGGTGGGCATAGGCCTCTTCACCCGTCTGCTGCACCGTCTTTGACACGCAGTTCATCCGGGTGGGTTTGCCCCAGTAAAACCCCGGCAACGGGCGGTCCTGCTCCAGCGTGTTACGATTGGTGTAATCCGGCCCTTCAAGAAAATAGATCCCACGCACATAGTCGCGCCAGCCGATGATCTGACGGATGAACCCTTCGACCGCGTTGATGGGCGCGGCCCCGGCGCGGTACGCCGCCTCGGCCCGTCGACAGACCGCGAGCGGGTCGAGCAGCCCGATATTGATGTAGGGCGACAGGATCGAGTGATAGAGGAACTTGTTCCCCGACAGCATCGCATCCTGATAATCACCGAACCGCGGCAATGCGTGCGCGATGAAATGGTCGAGCGCCTGTTCAGCCTGCTTGGTGTCGGTGGCAAAGCCAAAGGGGCGCACATCGCCAAAGTGGTTGCCGAACCGCGCCTCGACCAGAGCAAGGACCTCTTCGGTGGTCTCGTCAGGTTCGAACCAGATCGGCGTGTGTGTCACCTCGTCCGGGGCGGGCTTGCGGTTGTCGTGGTCAAAGTTCCATTTGCCTTCGGCAGGCTGGTCGCCATCCATGAGCAGCTGCGTCTTGCGCCGCATCTCGCGATAGAAGTACTCCATCCGCAGCGCTTTGCGCCCTTCGGCCCAGGCTTCGAACTCGGCGTGAGAGGCGACAAAGCGGTCATCCTCGAGCATTTCGGTTTCCAGCGGCAGCGCGCGCAGCGCCGTGATCAGGCGCCATTCGCCCGGCTCGGTGATCAGGACACGGGCGGCGCCCGTTTCCTCGGCCCGCCGCAAAAGCTCGCCTGCAATCGACCCGCTCGCCTCGCGATCGTCCAGCCGCGTATAACGCACATCCCAACCATCTTCGCGCAGCGCGGCGGCAAACTTGCGCATCGCCGTCAGGATCAGCGCGATCTTCTTTGGGTGGTGTTTGACATAGGTCGTCTCGTCCGCGACCTCGGCCATGACCACCACATCGCGCGCCTTATCGGCGGCCTTAAGCGCGGCGACATCCGGCGTCAGCTGGTCGCCCAGAACCAGAACCAGCCGGGTCACCAGATCACCCCGGCACCGGAATAGTCGTAAAACCCGCCCGTCTGCTCGGGCTGCAGGCGGTCCAGCACATTCAGCAGGTTACCTGCCGCCACGGTTGGCGGGACCGTCTTGTGTCGGCCTGCATATTTTTCAGTGAACGACGTGGCGACCGTGCCGGGGTGCAGGGCCACGCAGACCGCCTGTTTGTGGGTGCGCG
>JAHDCH010000234.1 GCA_020629995.1 Pseudaestuariivita sp.
TCGACCTGCTGGAAAAAGAACACCGTGCCAAAGGCGGAAAGCCCCGCAACCGCGGGCAGCATCAACCAGAACAGCGGATCGCGGATCGCTTCGGCGCGGGTCCAGTGGCGGTCATTCATGCCGGTGGCGTGGGTTTCGCTGGCCATGGCGGCGGGGGTGCGTTCGGTTCTCAGAAGGCGCAACAGCACCGGGATGCCCAGCGCCGCAATGCAGGCGCCACCAACCCACAGCAGCCGCCAATCCACAAACCCCATCGCCGCCACTGTCAGCACAGGCAACACGCCTTCCCCAAACGAATAGCCAAGCGATGCAATGGCCAGCGCGCGTCCGCGCGTCGCGACAAACCAGCGCGCCATCGCCACGGCGGCCAGATGGGATGCCATCCCTTGCCCCGTGAAGCGCAACGCAAAGATCACCGCTGGCAGCAGCCAGACCGCCGACACCAGCGCCATCGCAAGGCACGCCAGCGTCAACCCGCCCAGCACCATCGCGCCCAGCGCGCGCACTCGGAACCGGTCCGCCAACCCTCCGGCCCAGACCATCACCAGCGCCGAGGTCAGCGTGCCCGCCGTATAGATCCCGCCCCATGCACCGTGCGACAGGTCGAACTCGGCGCGCAAAGCACCGGCGAAAATGGCGATGAAATAGGTCTGACCGAACCCCGACAGGAACGTCAGCACCGCGCCCGAGGCCAGCCAATGGCCGTTGGATTTCAGAAAAGACAGCATTCTGTGTTCCTTCACGCATACTCCCGCCCAAAGGTCGAGCGCCTTGTGCATCTTGAATGCGCAGCCGTTGACGCCACCTTCAGCTTTACCGCATAGACCTGCGCAGATGATGCCGAAGGGACACCACATGAAAATCGCGATGATCGGAACGGGCTATGTCGGCCTTGTGTCGGGTGTTTGCTTTTCGGACTTTGGGCATGACGTCGTCTGCGTCGACAAGGATGCGTCCAAGATTGAACGTCTGAACCGCGGCGAAGTCCCGATTTACGAACCCGGGCTTGACGCATTGATGGCCCGCAATGTCGAGGCGGGGCGCCTCAGCTTTACCCAGGACCTGCAACAGGCGATTGACGGCGCGGATGCGGTGTTCATCGCGGTGGGCACACCCACGCGCCGTGGTGACGGGCACGCCGATCTGACCTATGTGATGGCCGCCGCCGAAGAGATTGCGCGCGCCGCCGATCACTACATCGTCGTGGTCACCAAATCGACGGTGCCCGTGGGCACCAACGCCGAGGTGCGCGACGTTGTGGCCAAGGCGAACCCGGCGCTCGATTTCGACGTGGCCTCCAACCCCGAATTCCTGCGCGAGGGCGCGGCGATTGACGATTTCATGAAACCCGACCGCGTGGTCGTGGGCGTGGAATCAGACCGTGCCGCACAGGTGATGGCCGACATCTATCGCCCGCTGTACCTGCGCGATTTCCCGATCATCACCACCGATCTGGAATCGGCCGAAATGATCAAATACGCGGCCAACGCCTTTCTTGCGACCAAGATCACCTTCATCAACGAAATCGCCGCCCTGTGCGAAAAGACGGGCGCGGACGTCAAACAGGTGTCCAAAGGCATGGGCCTTGATGGCCGCATCGGGAACAAGTTCCTGCACGCCGGGCCGGGCTATGGCGGGTCGTGCTTTCCCAAGGATACAAAGGCGCTGGCGCGGATCGGGCAGGACTTTGCCTCGCCCATGCACATCACTGAAACGGTCATCACCGTGAACGAAGAGATCAAGCGCCGCATGATCGACAAGGTGCGCGACCTGTGCGGTGGATCGTTCAACGGCAAGACGGTCGCCGTTCTGGGTGTGACCTTCAAACCCAACACAGACGACATGCGCGATGCGCCCTCGCTGACGATTGTGCCCGCCATGGTCGGCGGAGGAGCAACCGTGCGCGTGACCGATCCGCAAGGCCAGCGCGAAGGCAAGGATTTGTTGCCCGGCGTGGCGTGGTTTGATGATCCTTATGCCGCGGCCGAGGGTGCGGATGTTTTGATCATCCTGACCGAGTGGAACGAATTCCGTGCGCTGAACTTGAGGCGCATGGTCGAGGCTGCGCCGGGGCTGCGCATGGCCGATCTGCGCAACGTCTATTCGGCTGACGCCGCGCGCGAGGCGGGCTTTGCCGCCTATGAGGCGATTGGCCGAAAGGGCTTTGGCGTCTGACCGGGGCAGGGGCCCCGGCCTGCTCGATCAGTTGACGGCGTTTGCCAGCGAATTGGCCTGCGCGCCCAGACCCAGCGCTGCACCGAACAGGCGCAGGATCGTCTGAGTCTTGACCGCCGGCGCTTCGGTGGCCAGCACCGTGTCGCCCGGGTTCACGTGGAAATTCCGTGCGGCAAACAGCCCATCGGCCGAGGTCAGGTCAAAGGCAAAGATCACCTGAGATTTGGACGGGCCGGTGCCGTCGAACCGCAGGCCCTTGGCGTCATATTCCCGCAGGATCAGAACGCCTTTGGGATCCGCGCGCGAATCCAGCAGGCCGCCCATCAGCGATACCGCTTCCAGCGCGGTCACCTTTTCTTTGGGGAAGTAGATGATGTCTTCTTTGCCCGATGCACCGATCCCGGTGAAATTGCGCTGATCTTCGGTCACGACAACCTTGTCGCCGCCATACAGGCGCGTGTTCTTGTTGGCGTTCGCAAACAGAACGTCCGACCGGATTTCATAGGTGTTGCTGCCGCGGATCAGCCGCACCAGAGGATTGCGCAGGTTCGAATTGATGCCGCCGCCCTGGGCAATCAGGCCCAGAACGGTGAAATTCTGGTTGGGCATGGGAAAGCTGCCCGGTTTGGACACGCCACTGACCAGATCAACCGAATTGCCAAACCCGGCCTGCGTGCTCAGCTGCACCTGCGCGGATGGCACGACTGGTTCCAGCCGCGTCTGAATGCGGCGGCGGGCCTGGTCGGGCGTCAGGCCACTGATTTTGACCGAATCGATATACGGCACAAAGATCGCGCCGCCCGCGGACACCTGAAGACCTTCCATCCGGACGGCCTTTTCCGCTTCGTTCGTCAAAAGAGAATTCGGCTGGCTGTCCCAGATGATCAGGTTCACCAGATCACCGGCGCGGATCACTTTGGAATCGTGTCCATGGCTGGCGCCGATCCAGTGGTAATGCCCGTGCCAGCCGGTCACCGGCCATGTTTTGATGGCGTTCGCCTTCTCGCGGGTGACAAACACAACCTCGACCGTTGCGTTTTCGGCGTCGGCTTCGCGGGTGATCTCACGCTGAAGCGCAGCACCGCGCGGGATCGCGCAGGCGGCGACAGTGAAAACACACAACATGGCACACAGCAGTCTGGCGCGTTGGCCCATCGGTTCGTCCCTCGATCGCTGTCTCAGGAGCACTGCTCACCGCCTCCCGATATGTTTTTTCTTGTGATAGACACACTTTGGCGTTTTGGGCAAGTTGCGCAGGGCAGTTTGAGGCAAGAGTGTGGCTGGATCGTGGCAAAACATCGGCTTTTGATCCTGGGGGCAAACGGCAAGCTGGGCCGGATGGTGACGCGCGCGTTGCAGGCCGGGGTGTGCCCGAACGTTGAGGCCATTGGTGTGGCGCGGGATCACAGCGCGGATCTGCACTGGGCGCCGGGGCAGGGGGCACAGGACTTGCCTGCCGTTGACACGATCGCCGCACTGTGGGGCGTGATTCCGGGTGAAGGGGCCGACCTGGCTTTGAACACCAAGCTCGCGCAGCAAGCGCAAGCGCTAGGCAAAGCGTTAGGCGCAAGGCGCGTGCTGCACTGTTCGTCGATCGCCGTCTACGGCCCAACCGGCAGCCCTTTTGCCGAAACCGCGGATCTTCTGGGCACCAGCCCCTACGCCCGCGCCAAGATCGAGATGGAGCAAGCCTTGGCAGGCCAGCCCGGTCAGGTCGTCCTGCGGATCGGCAGCGTGGTGGGCGCCGAAAGCCTGGGCGCATCCATCGCGCGGGGGAAAGTGACACTGGATCGGTTCACAGACGGCTCAACACCAAAACGCAGCTATATCGCACCAGGCGACGTGGCACGGGCGATTGCGACCCTCGCGCTGCACGCCGATCCGCCGCCGGTTCTGAACCTGGGTGCACCGCGCCCGACCGAGATGGACAGCCTTGTCCGCGCTGCAGGAGTGATCCCCACCTATCGCGCCGCGCCAAAAGGGGCCTTGGCCGATGCCACGCTGGACCCGGCGCGCATGATGCAGACCTTGGGAGATCAGATCAGGGCGGATACGCCGGACAAGATGATCGCCGACTGGCGCCGCTGGGCCGAGGTGGCCGCATGACGTTTGGCAAACGCCTGTTCGACATCCACTGCGCGCTGGCGCTGGCGGTGGTTCTGTCGCCTCTGATCGTGATCCTGTCGGCACTTATCCTGCTGCGTGACGGACGCCCGATCTTTTACGTGTCAGAACGGATGCGCAGCCCGACCGAGCCGTTTTGGCTGGTCAAGTTCCGCACCATGGCTCCTGATTCGTCGGATCGCGGCGTTTCAGGCGGGGACAAGACGCACCGGATCACGGCGACAGGGCGGATGATGCGGGCCAAGCGGTTGGATGAAATCCCGCAATTGTGGAACATCCTGCGCGGCGACATCAGCTTTGTCGGTCCGCGCCCGCCCTTGCGGCGCTATGTCGAGATGTTTCCCCAGCTTTACACACGCGTGCTGCGGTCGCGGCCCGGGGTCACCGGTTTGGCGACGCTGGCGTTTCATGCGCGCGAAGAGGCTTTGCTGGCCGAGTGCACAACAGCGG
>JAHDCH010000235.1 GCA_020629995.1 Pseudaestuariivita sp.
GGCGTGGGCTCGGGTGTCGGGCTCAGGCGTGGGCTCGGGTGTCGGCTCCGGCTCCGGCTCGGGCTCGGGTGTCGGCTCCGGCTCCGGCGTGGGCTCGGGTGTCGGCTCCGGCTCCGGCGTGGGCTCAGGTGTCGGCTCCGGCTCGGGCGCGGGCGTGGGCGGCACTTCGATGACCGGCTCTTCCGGCTCGGGTTCCGGTTCAGGCTCCGGCTCCGGCTCGGGCGCAGGTTCGGGCGCCGGAACAGGGGCCGTGTTGCCGTCCTGATAGGCTTCGACCCGCGTGTTGATCTCGGTCGCCAGCTCGTCATAGCGCGCGACAACCGCCGGGTGGATCCCGTCGGGCACGGCAAAGCCTGCCGGGGCCGGCTCTCCGTAGACCGCCGAATAGGTGATCATCGACGCGAGGAAATAGGTCGTCTCGGTCCCGTGCGGCGCGGTGTCCACATAAAGGTCCGACGCGGGAATGTCCGACAGCGTGCCTTCGAACAGGTCCGCCAGAACCGGGGCAACCGGGATCAGCACCGCGTTGGCATCCGGGTCGGCATCGTTGACCGCATTCACCAGCTGGACGTACCAGTCGTGGTACTCGCCCTGGTTGTAATCGTAATAGGCCTGCAGCGCCGCGTCGCTGGGGGGCACCGTGGGCGAAAACGGCCCCATGTCGGCCCAGCCTTCGTAGATCAGCAGCTGCGCATCGGGATAGGCCGCGGTCACGTCGCCGACGATATCGTTCACCGCATCCAGGGGCGACCGGGTGTCAAACGGGTAATCGCTGTCGGGGCTCTGGAACTGGATAAAGTTCGCTGGCGTGATGATGACCGAATTGAACCCGGCCTCGGCAAAGGTCTCCGTGTCGCTGTCCCAGCTGTCGGCCACGCCGTCAAACGCCCAGCTGTCCAGCGGCGGATCCTGATCGGCATAGTTACGCAAGAAACCATAGCCGCCGGTGGTGGCATAGCTGTGCCCGCCCGCCTCGGCCATGGCATTCAGGTAGATCGGGACGTTGGTCTCGCTGCCACCTTCGGCATAATTCACCAGCGAATTGCCAAAGATGTATTGGTTGATCGTAGCCATGAGCCCCCACTCGCACCGCAGACGCGCGACCCGTGCCGCGCCGTTCAGGAAATCGTTATTCGCAGGACATCACGGCCCAAGTCGGTGGCATTCGACTCAAACTGTCCTCGGATCACGTTCTAAGATCACGCCGGTGGGCGTCAACGGGGAGCAGGGGGGCAAAATTCCCAATCTGTTGCGCCGGGGGAAACCTGACGCAGGGTCACCCCCGCTTTGTCGCCAATCGCGCTACAAAACCGGGGATTTCCGCCGATCCTCGGGTCAGCGCGGCAGGGGGTTGGTGCCCTTGTTATAGGCAGTCCAGTCCTCGATATCGGGATAATAGGTCTGCCTCCACGTCTTTACGCGCGGATTCATCACCTTGCGCCACAGCGAGGGAATCATCGCCGCGATGGTCATCACCGGATAGCCGTGCGGCAATTGCGGTGCTTCGGTCGCCTCGTAGGTCTGCAGCAGCGGAAAACGGCGGTTGGGCTTGTAGTGGTGATCGGAATGGCGCTGCAGATTGATCAGCAGCCAGTTCGACGCGCGCTGCGCCGTGTTCCATGAATGGCGGGGCTGCACGTGCTCGTACTTGCCGTCGCCCAGATGCCGGCGCGTCAGGCCGTAATGTTCGACAAAGTTCACCAGCTCCAGCTGCCAGATCGCGATGAACGCCTGCGTGACAAACATCCACAGCCCGATCCACCCGCCCAGCACCGCCGCCAGCACCAGCATCCCGGCCTGCAACGCCCAATAGCGCCAGAACGGGTTGCTCAGGTCGGTCCACGGCTTGTCCTTGCGGGCCAGCATGGCCCGTTCGGCCCCAAAGGCCGACACCCAGCATTGCTTCAGCACGCGCGGGAAGAACCGGTAAAAGTTCTCTCCGTACCGCGCCGTCACCGGATCCTTGGGCGTGCCCACATAGCGGTGATGGACCAGCAGGTGTTCCGACCGGAAATGCGAATACAGCACCATCGCCAGCAGCACATCGCCCATCCAGCGCTCCAGCTTGTCTTTCTGGTGCATCAGCTCGTGGCTGTAGTTGATCCCGATGGTGCCCGAGATCACGCCCATCCCGAAGGCCAGCCCGAATGTTTCCAGCAGCGACAGATGCTCGGCCCGGGCCGCGTACCAGATCAGCGCAAACAGCGTCACAAACTGCACCGGCGCCCAGATCACCGTGACCAGAGTGTACCATTTCAGATGCTCGTCCCCGATCTCGGGGTCCGCATTCTGTTCATTCAGCCCGGCGACGAAGTCGAGCCCCGAAAACAGGTACCACGTCACCACCGGCAACAGCAGCACCCACCAGCCGCCCAGTGTGGCGCTGACCCAGATCAGCGGGATCAGCAGCAGCGAAATCCAGAACGGCAGCGCGTTCTGCAGCTTGGAAACCTGGTTGGCGGTCAGCATGGCGACACCTTCAATCGATACACCGTTAGAATACCGGGCGAGTGGTTAACGTACCAAGCCATTTTGGCCGGATTTGGGCGACCGAGACCTTACGTCACGCCGATGGCTGCGACCTTTCGCATCACCGTGGGCATGTCGCCCGCGTCAAACGCGTCCGCTTCGATGAAATATCCCCGGTCCGGTGTGCGGTCCATCGGCACCAGCGCCACGCGCACCGCCAGTCTCAGGTGGAAATGGGTAAAGGTGTGCCGCGCCTCTGCGCCTGCGTCCTTCCATTCGGCCCGGATGGGCGGGCTGTCTTCGGGCGCGTCGCCCCACTCGCTGCCCGGCCAGCCCAGCGTTCCGCCCAAAAGGCCGCTGTCGGGCCTGCGCTCGACCAGCAGCGCGCCGTCCACCCGCCTTGCGACATAGGCGATGCCCAGCCTTGTGGGTTTGCGCTTTTTCGGCGTCTTCTTTGGCAGCTCGGTGTGCGTCCCCGCCAGTCTTCCCGCGCAGGCGGTCCTCCACGGACATAGCCCGCAGGCCGGGTTCCTTGGCGTGCAGATCGTCGCGCCCAGATCCATGATCGCCTGCGCGTAATCTCCAGGCCGCTGATCCGGCGTGATCTTCTCGGCCAGAGCGGTCAGCTCTCCCTTGGCCTTGGGCAGCGGCGTGTGGATGTCGCGCAGCCTCGCGATCACCCGTTCGACGTTGCCGTCCACCACCGTCAGCGGCAGGTCAAACGCGATCGCACCCACGGCCGCCGTTGTGTATGGCCCCACCCCGGGCAGCCCGCGCAACGCTTCGGCATCTGCCGGAAAAGCGCCTCCGTGCTCCTCCACCACCGTTCGCGCGCATTTCAGCAGGTTCCTCGCCCTTGCGTAGTACCCCAGCCCGGCCCATGCGGCCATCACCTCGGCATCCTCGGCCCCGGCCAGATCGGCCACCGTGGGCCAACGCTCGATGAACTTGCGGAAATAATCGCGCACGGCGGCAACCGTGGTCTGCTGCAGCATGATCTCGGACATCCACACGGCGTAAGGGTCCGGGCGCACGCCCCTTGCCCGGTCCTCTGGCCCGACGCGCCATGGCATGACCCTTGCGTGGGCGTCGTACCAGTCCAGCAAAACGCTGCTCAGCTCGTCATCACGCAATCGTTATGCTCCTGTGTGGTCGTTTTGTGGCTGTGCGCCGGGCTATCACGCAGTACAAGGGTGGCAACAGGAGTCAACGTGATGCCTCGCCACACCGGCACGACATTCGGATTCAAACGCACCAGCGCCCTGCTGGAAAAGCGGGTGCGTGCCGCGTCCTCCACCCGTGGCTTTGCCGAATCCCGCCTTCTGACGCACTGGCATGATCTGGTCGGCGAAGACATCGCCGCGATGGCGCGGCCCGTGGATGTGTCCTACAGCCGGGGCGGCATGGGGGCGACCCTGACCGTCCTGACCACCGGCGCCCAGGCCGCCATGCTCGACATGCAGCGCGAGGCTCTGCGTGCCCGGGTCAACGCCGTCTACGGCTACAACGCCATCGCCCGGATCCGCATCACCCAGACCGCGCCCACCGGCTTTTCCGACGGGCGTGCCTCGTTCGACCGCAGCGGCGCGCCCGAACGCCGCGCGCCCTCTCCCAGCGCTTCGGCCCGGGCCCAGGCTGCGCAGGATCGTGCCGGTGTCTCCGACCCCGGGCTGGCCGATGCCTTGGAACGCCTCGCCCTCAACGTATATAGCAAACCGACCCCGCGCCGCTGACCCGGCGCCCGTTTCCGTCAGAAAGGTCTCATTGATGAACCGACTGTTCTATGTTGCCATCTTCGCCGTTGCCCTGATCGCCGGGGGCGGCTGGAAACTGCTTCAGCCCACGCCCGAACAGGCCGCTTCGGGCGATTTCGCCCTGCCCGGCGCCGCAAGCGCCCAGCAGGCCGCCGCCTCGGACGATGCCGACGCCGCCGCGCCCGAGATCATCGAAATGACGCTGGGGTCCGACGATGCCGCTGTGACCATCGTCGAATACGCGTCCTACACCTGCCCGCATTGCGGCACCTTCCACAACGGCCCCTACAAACAGCTCAAGGCCGACTACATCGACACCGGCAAGGTCAAGTTCGTCTACCGCGAGGTGTACTTTGACAAATACGGCATGTGGGCCTCCATGGCCGCGCGCTGCGCCGGCACGCCCGAAGCATTCTTCGGCATCACCGACATGCTGTACAAGACCCAGGCCACCTGGTCCCGCGCCGGCTCGGACGCGGCCATCGCCGATGAAATCCGCAAGATCGGCCGCCTCGCCGG
>JAHDCH010000236.1 GCA_020629995.1 Pseudaestuariivita sp.
CGACGGCATCCTCACCTACTTTGCCCCCCGGATCGCCGCCGCGCTGAATGGGTGACGCGGCGTACGGCGGTAATCCGCATCCCGGCGCACAGGATGCGTGACAGCGGCGGGCCTTCGGCGTATTGTCACGCTATCAGTCCCGGCGACCAAGATCGGGGCACATCACAACGAGCGGTAAGAGACAGGCCATGACCCACCTCACACGGCGCGGATTCGCGCTTTCCGCCCTTGGCGCGACAGCTGCTTTGGCGGCTTGCGGCAACGGGATCGGCAACACCAATGCCTCGACCATCGACGCGCGTGTCGATGCGACGCTGGCAAACATGTATTCAAACTTTCCCAACACCCGCACGCTCGAGGCGAAATCGACCGGCATGCTGGTGATGCCGTTGATCACCGAAGCAGGCTTTGGCCTGGGCGGGGCCTTTGGACGGGGCGCTTTGCGGGTCAACAACGCCACGGTTGATTACTATTCGGCCACCCGCGCCAGCGCCGGGCTGCAGATCGGCGCGCAGCAATACACGCATGTGCTGTTCTTCATGACCGAGGACGCGCTGAGCGATTTTCGCCGCTCGCCGGGATGGGCCGCGGGCGCGGACATCGAATATGCCATTCCCGACCGGGGCGAGACGCTCAAGGCGGAAACGACAACGGTGCTGGATCCGGTGATTGCCGTGGTCTTTGGTCAGGCCGGCCTGCGCGTGGGTGCGACGGTCGAGGGCACAAAATACACCCGCATCATTCCCTGACACGCGGGTGCCATCCTGTCAGGCAGGCGTGAACTTCACCTTGAAGATCGCGCCGCCGCCGTCCTGATTGGCGGCCTCCAGTTCGCTGCCCAGCATGGCCGCGCCCGAAGCGCAGACCTTGAGCCCCAGTCCGCCCTGCCGCAGAACGTTGAACTCTTCCGGCAGGCCCGGGCCACGGTCACAGACCGTCAGCTCGGCCTCATCCCCTGCACGCTGCACGCTGAGCGAGATCGGAATACCCACGCCCTGCGCATGTTTGCGCGCATTCTGAACCAGTTCGACTGCAATCAGCCCAAGATGCGATGCCTTGCCCCCCGCCACTGCCAGCGTCGGATCAATCCGGATGGCCACAGGCGGGGTCGCGCCCATCACTTCGTCCAGGTCCTCCATCAGGCTGGTCAGGAACGGCGCGACCTCGACATTGCGGTCGTCCTGCCGCGCCTGCAGGCCCTCGTGGACACGGGCCACGGCCAGAACCCGCATTGCCGCCGTGTCCAGCGCCTCGTGCGCGTCTTCGCCTTCGACCTCGCGCTTTTGCAGGCGGATCATGGTGGACACCAGCGACAGCGAATTCTTGACCCGGTGGTCCATCTCGGCAATCAGGTGATCGCGTTCAGCCAGAAGAGCCCGCGTCTCTTCGACCGAGCGTTCCAGCTCGATCGCGCGGTCGCGCAGCTTGCGGGTCAGGTTGGCCCTGTCGGTCACATCGCGTGACGTGGCCACGATACGCTCGACCGCGCCGGTTCTGTCCAGCATAGGAATGACAGTGACGGACCAGACCTTGGGCGTGCCTTTGCCGGTCGGGCACAGCGCTTCGAACTCGGCGGTATTGCCCTTGCGCGCCTCATCCACGGCGCGCTGCACCAGATCGCGCTGAGGCTCTGGCCAAAGGCTGGGCCAGGGCGCGCCACGGATCGACGCAAAATCGTCGATCTCCATGGTCTTGCGCCCGTTGCAGGACATGAACAGCATCTCACCATCAGGGCCCAGCACCTTGATGCAATCATCCAGACTGGACAGCAGCGAAATCGAAAACCCGGGAGCATTCCCACTGGCCGCGTCCAGCGCGGCAGCGTCGTCAAAGTTGATGACCGGTGGCTGTTCCACGGTATCTGTCCCCCATCGGCAGGCTGGCTCACGCTTCGCGACCGGCCCACATGAGCAACAAATAGCAAGCAATCGACCCAAGTCCAAAAGAATTGTGCGCAGGCCCGATTTGCGGCCATTCTGCGTTTGCTCCCCGGATGATGCGGATGCTATACGTGCGCGCAACCAGATATAGCAAAAAACGGGCAAGGCAGCCAGCCGTGAGCGACAGCACAGACATCCCCGAGGACGAGGGCGCGCGCCCCGAACGTCCCGCATATGACGGGCCGACCATCTCGATCACGTCCGAGATGAAGACCAGCTATCTTGATTACGCGATGAGCGTGATCGTGTCCCGCGCGATCCCTGATCTGCGCGATGGTCTGAAACCGGTCCACCGCCGCATCCTTTATGCGATGCACGAGACCGGAAACACCCACGACAAAAGCTATCGCAAATCGGCCCGCCCCGTGGGCGATGTGATGGGCAAGTACCACCCGCACGGCGACAGCGCGATCTACGACGCGCTGGTGCGGATGGCGCAGGATTTCTCTATGTCGCTGCCCCTGCTCGATGGGCAGGGCAACTTTGGCTCGATGGACGGCGATAACCCCGCCGCGATGCGCTACACCGAAGTGCGGATGGACAAGCCTGCTGCCTTTCTTCTGGCCGATATCGACAAGGAAACCGTCGATTTTCAGGACAACTACGACGGCAAGGACCGCGAGCCCACTGTCCTGCCTGCGCGCTTTCCCAACATGCTGGTCAATGGTGCGGGCGGCATCGCCGTGGGTATGGCCACCAACATCCCGCCCCACAATCTGGGCGAAGTGGTGGATGCCACGCTGGCGCTGATCGACAACCCCGATCTGTCGTCCGAAGACCTGATCGAATACGTGCCCGGGCCCGACTTCCCCACAGGCGGCGTCATGCTGGGCCGGTCTGGTGCAAGGAAAGCTTATCTTGAGGGCCGCGGCAGCGTGATCGTGCGCGCCAAGACGCGTGTGGAAGAGATCCGCAAGGACCGCTTTGCCATTGTCGTGGACGAGATCCCCTACCAGGTGAACAAGGCCTCGATGATCGAAAAGATCGCCGAAGCGGCGCGCGAAAAGCGGATCGAGGGCATCGCGCATGTGCAGGACGAATCCGACCGCAACGGCGTGCGCGTGGTTGTCGAGCTGAAGCGCGACGCGACAGCCGAGGTGGTGCTGAACCAGCTTTACCGTTTCACGCCCATGCAGACCTCGTTCGGCTGCAACATGCTGGCGCTGAATGGCGGGCGGCCCGAACAGCTGACGCTGCGGCGGTTCCTCACCTCGTTCATCGACTTCCGCGAGGATGTCGTGGCGCGGCGCACCGCCTATGACCTGCGCAAGGCGCGCGAGCGCAGCCATATCCTGTGCGGTCTGGCCGTGGCGGTATCGAATGTCGATGAGGTTGTGGCGACGATCCGGTCCTCGGCTGATGCCGCTGAGGCACGCACCAAGCTGATGACCCGCCGCTGGCCCGCGCAGGAGATCGAAGGCTACCTGCGCCTGATCGACGATCCGCTCAGCAAGATGAACGACGACGGTACCTACAACCTGACCGAGGTTCAGGCCCGCGCGATCCTCGAATTGCGGCTCCAACGCCTGACCCAGCTGGGTGTCAAGGAAGTGACCGACGAGCTGGAAGAGCTGGCCGCCAAGATCAAGGAATACCTTGAGATCCTGTCGTCGCGCGAGCGGATCATGGGTATCATCGGCGACGAGCTGCGCGAGGTGCGCGAAAAGTTCGCCGTGGACCGGAGGACAGAGATTGTCGACTGGTCCGGCGACATGGAGGACGAAGACCTCATCGAGCGTGAGGACATGGTCGTCACGGTCACCCAAGGCGGCTATATCAAACGCACCGCGCTGGCCGATTTCCGGGCGCAAAAGCGCGGCGGCAAGGGGCTGTCGGGCGGCGCGCTGAAAGACGACGACGTTGTGACCACGCTGTTCGTGGCCAACACGCATACGCCGCTGCTGTTCTTCACGACTGATGGCATGGTCTACAAGCTCAAGACATGGCGCTTGCCGCAGGGCTCGCGCACATCCAAGGGCAAGGCGATCGTCAACATCCTGCCGATCCCCAATGGCGTGTCGATCGCCGCCATCATGCCCGTGGACCGCGACGAAAAAGAATGGGACGACCTGCAGATCGTCTTTGCCACCTCGGCGGGCGGCGTGCGCCGCAACCGGCTGTCGGATTTCACCAACGTCATGCGCAACGGCAAGATCGCGATGAAGTTCGAAGAGGATGAAGACACCACCCTGATCAACGCGCGCATCTGTTCCGAAGAGGACGACGTGATGCTGGTTACCAATTCGGGCCGGGCGATCCGCTTCCCCACCACCGATGTGCGCGTGTTCAACTCGCGCGCCTCGCAGGGTGTGCGCGGGATCAAGCTGTCGGGCGCAGACCGCGTCGTGTCGATGTCGGTGATCCGCCACTTCAAGGCCGAGGCCGATGAACGCGCCGCCTATCTCAAGATGCGCCGCGCCATGGCGGGGCTTGCCGACGATGCCGAGGTCGAGGACGAAGAAGCACCCGCCGGCGACATCACCACCGAACGCTATGCCGAAATGTCGGCGGCTGAGAACCTGATCCTGACCATCACGGCGCAGGGCACGGGCAAGCTGTCGTCTTCGCACGATTACCCGGTGCGCGGACGCGGCGGCATGGGCGTGACGGCGATGGACAAGGCGATGCGCGGCGGCGACATCGTCGCCTCCTTCCCGGTCGAGATGGACGACCAGATCATGCTGGCCACCTCCAAGGGCCAGTCGATCCGCGTGCCGGTCGATGGAATCTCGTTCCGGTCGCGCAGCGCTGGCGGCGTGCGGGTGTTCAACACCGGCAAGGGCGAAGAGGTCGT
>JAHDCH010000237.1 GCA_020629995.1 Pseudaestuariivita sp.
GGGCGCGGCGCATAGATCCTCTGTCCGTCCCCCTCTCGGCGGGCGGTCAGGGCCAGCTCGGCCGTCAGCGCAAGAGACCGGCGCCGCAAGGTGTCTTAGCCGCCCAGCTCCTCGGTGGGCGAGGCCGCCGCCTCTTCGTCGCGCAGACGGTGCAGGTGGGCGATGAAATAGCGCATATGCGCGTTGTCCACCGTGCGCTGCGCCTCGGCCTTCCAGGCGTTGTAGGCCTTTTCATAGTCGGGGAAGATGCCCACTACGTGAATGTCATCCGTGTCCTTGAACTGGTTCTTGGTGGGGTCGGTCAGCTCTCCGCCGAACACAAGGTGCAGTCGCTGGGTCATGGGTCGGGTCCTTCCGGTTCCTGTGGCTTGTGCAGGATTGGAGCGCCCCGCCCCCCGGGTCAAGGGCCGCCGCCGGATTGATGCGCAAAACCCTTGCGTTACGTGCGCCTAAGGCAGCGCCGGGCGCAAGGCCGGGTGCAACGCCGGGGCCGCCGCCAGCACGCCGCGCGTCTGGGCTGCGGCGCTGTTGAACACCAGCGGCTCTGCGCCCGGATCGGTCACCCTTGCGCCCGCCTCCTGGGCCAGCAGAGTGCCCGCGGCGATGTCCCATTCCCACGTGGGGCGCACCGTCAGCATCGCGTCCATCCGGCCTTCGGCGACCAGCGCCATGCGATAGGCCAGCGACGGGCGATAGGCCCGGCGGATCGGCGGCACGCCCCGTGGCCACAGCTCGGGCTTCAGCCCCGGTTTGGTGATCAGCACTTCGGCCCCGTCCAGCTGGCTGCGGGTGCTGGCGCACAGGCGTTTGCCGTTCAGCTCGGCCCCTGCGCCCTTCTCGCCGGCATAGAGCTTGCCGCGTGCGGGCAGGAACACGACCGCCTCGGTCACCACCCCTTCGCCCGTGGCGATGGCCAGCGAATGCGCCCATGTGTTCGACCCTTCGATGAACGATCTTGTCCCGTCGATCGGATCGATGATGAACACCCTTTCGGCCTTCAGCCGTGCGGGGTCATTCTCGCTCTCTTCGCTCAGCCAGCCATAGCCGGGGCGGTCGCCCATCAAGCGTTTCTTGAGATGCGTGTTCACGGCCAGGTCCGCCTCGGTCACCGGGCCTGCGCCTCCGGGCTTGTCCCAGGCCTGCGCTTCGGGGCCGGTAAAGCCCAGCGCGATCTCTCCGGCCTCCCGCGCGGCGGCGATCAAAAGGTCAAGGTCAGTCACCCGCCAGCGCCATCCCGTCAATCAGGATCGACGGCACCACCCGGCTCAGCCATGGCCTTGCGTCATTGGCGGGCACGATCCGCGCCAGCATGTCGTGCAGGTTGCCCGCGATCGTGCCTTCGTTCACCGGGTGGCTGATGACACCGTTTTCGACCCAAAATCCCGCGCAGCCTCGCGAATAATCGCCCGTGTTGCTGTTGATCGTCGTCCCGATCATCGACGTCACGATCAGCCCCGTGCCCATGTCGCGGATCAGGTCCTCGCGGCTGGCGCTGCCCTGGGTCAGTGTCAGGTTCCACGCGGAGGGGCTGGGCGACGATCCCGGCCCCCGCCCGGCGTTGCCCGTCGGCGCCTCGCCCAGCTTGCGGGCCGAGGTCAGGTCGTGCGTCCAGCCCTGCAGCACGCCGTCCTGCACGATGTGGCGCGGGGCGCATGGCAGGCCTTCTGCGTCGAACGGGCGCGAGGCCATGGCGCGTTTGCGCGTGGGGTCCTCGATCAGGTCAAGCCCCTCGGGCAGAACCTGCTGGCCCTTGCGATCCCTGAGCCAGCTTGCGCCGCGCGCGATGGCCGCGCCGCTGGCGGCAGCGACCAGATGCCCGATCAGCGACGCGGCGATGCGTTCATCGAACAGGACGGGAAAAGTGCCCGTGGGCGGCTTGACCGCGCCAAGGCGGGCGGCGGCGCGGTTGGCCGCCGTGCGCCCGATCTCGGACGCGGCGCGCACTTCTCCGGCAAAGGCGCGGGTGTCTCCGTCGTGATCCCGCTCCATCCCGGTGCCTTCGCCCGCCACCGCCACGCAGGACCGATAGCGGAACGTGCGGCGATACCCCCCGGCAAAACCGTTTGAGGCCGCCAGCCAGATGTCGCGTGCCTCATAGCCTGCGGTGGCCGATTGCACCTGTGCGATGCGGCCCGTGTCCAGCGCCGCGGCCTCCACCTCCCGGGCGTCTGCCTCCAGATCGGCCGGCGCGGGCGGGTCCGACGGATCAGCCAGCTCCAGCGGGCCGGCGTCGCGGTTCGTGGCCAGCTCGGCGGGATCGGCCAGCCCTGCGTGCGGGTCCTCGGGCGCGGCATTGGCCATCGCCACGGCGCGCTCGGCCAGCGCGGCAAAGGTCTCGGGGCGCGGGTCGGACGTGGCGATCAGCGCCCGCCTCTGGCCCAGGAACACGCGCAGCCCCAGCTCGGTTGTCTCGGCGCGCTCGGCCTGCTCCAGTGCGCCTCCGCGCACGTCGATCGACTGCGCCTCTTCGCGCAGCGCCATGGCGTCGGCGGCATCCGCCCCGGCCTTTTGCGCGGCCTCCAGCAAGGCGCTGGCAAGATGGCTCAGACCACTTTCCGGATCAGACATGGGCGCTCCCTCTGCTAGGCCCCACAGGTAGCGCCCGCCCCCCCGCGCTGCAAGTGGCGGTCCCGCCGCTGTGGCAGGCCCATGCAAAAAGGGCGCGTCCGGATCCGGTCGCGCCCTTTGTGGCTTTGGCGGTCAGGCAGGATCAGCGGATGCGCTGACCATTGGCCAGGATATGGCCCTGTTCGTTCAGCTCGATCCGGCTGGACAGGGCGTCGTCGCCTGCGGGCTGGGCGAACATCGACATCATCATGCGCGCGCCCATCGCCTGTTCCTGCGGGACAAGGCCCATATTGACCAGCGTGTCGATCAGCTTGTTCGCGCCGGTCAGGGTCAGGTTCGCCTCGCCAATCGGCTTGGGGATGCCGTCGTAGGTTTCAAGATCGGAATTGTCGATGTCGAAATCCGCGTTCCCCGTCAGCTTGGCGCCCACGGCGTCCAGAACCAGGCTGTTGACTGCCAGGGTGGTGACCTCGGCGGGCATCTTCTTGCCCTGGCCCACCTGATCCAGATCAGCCTGGTCTGTGACGTCGACAAGGATATTGGCCAGCCCGGACACGTCGATCAGGATCGACGCGGCGTCGCGCGGCAACTGCGCGCCGGGGTCAAACAGGCTCCACAGCAGGTCCGACATGGTGAAATCGTCCAGCCTCAGCAGCATCCCGAACGGGTCGCTGGCGTCTGCGTCGGATTTGCCGAACGGCAGCTTGAGGTTAAAGCCATAGCCGCCCGCCGCGTATTCAACCGGGAACGGCACGCCGCCACCGGTAAAGTTGGCCCCGACCTCCTGTGCACCCAGCGACAGGTCCACAACCTGATCCAGCATGCGGATGCTCAGCTGGCTGCCTGCGCTTCTGCTTGTGCCCTGCATCTGCTCGCCATCTGCGCTGGCGTCAAAGGCCGTCTGCGCTGCGCCGGTGGTCAGCGTTGCCGCTCCGCTCACATCCGGGCTGAGCACAGCCATCGGGTCCTTCGGATCGAAATCCAGCGGAAGCTGCGCGTCCGTGGTGAACGCCACGGTTGCGATGGCAAAGTCCATCATCACCTTTTCGCCCGTCATGGGATCGTCCACGTCCAGATCGATGGTGACGTCGCCCAGATCAAAGTTCTGCGACATCGTGCGGGCGTTGCCCTTGCTCAGCGTGGCTGTGCCGTCCATCTGCGTCATCGTCGCCACCAGCTGCAGGATGCCGCTCTCGTCTTCGCCACCCACCGTCAGCTGGTCCAGAGCGACGCGGACGTTTTCGCCGTCATAAGTGTACTTGAGATCACCCGGATCCCCCGCCACGGTGATGTCCATCTTGTCCATCGTCATGGTCACTTTCGCCTCGAACCCGGGCGCTCCGCCCGCGGGGGCTCCGACGATGGTGGCCGGATATGTCAGCGGCACATCCATCGCGACCGTCCCGTTGCCCTGATCGACAAACACCATGTCCGGCACGCCCACCATGACGGTGCCCTGGCCATCCTCCAGATCAACCTTGAAGGTGATCCCGCTGACGGTGAACCGGTCGCCCGATTGCGCCGAAAGCCCCGACACCTCGTAGCCCATCGCGGCATAATATTCCTTGAGGTCGGCCCAGACTTCGGGGCCGGTCACATCCGCCGTTGCGGCGCCAACCGACAGAATGGTGGCCAGGGCCGTGCCCGTGGAAAGGTTTGAAATGCGCGTCATGCCAAGTGCCTTTGTGTGTGTGCGTGTCATGTAAACTGCCCTAAACCTGTTGGCGCGCCCCGGAATCGTCAAGTAGGAGATACCGGAACTTTTGCGCGCCGCACCCGGCCCCGACAGCACGGAGATCGCCATGACCATGACCGGAAAAACCGCCCTCATCACCGGAGCCTCGCGCGGGATCGGCGCCGCCCCCGCGCGCGTCTTTGCCGCCGCCGGCATGAATGTCGCCCTGGTGGCGCGCAGCACCGATGCCATCGCCGAACTGGCCGGCGAAATCGGCGCGACCGCTCTGGCCATCCCCTGCGACATCTCGCGCTATCACGAGATGGAAACCGCCGTCGCCGCCACCGAAAAGACCTTTGGCGCGGTTGATGTGCTGGTGAACAACGCCGGCGTGATCGAGCCGATCTCTCACATGGCCACCGCCGACCCCGATGGGTGGGGCCACGTGATCGACATCAATCTCAAGGGTGTGTTTCACGGCA
>JAHDCH010000238.1 GCA_020629995.1 Pseudaestuariivita sp.
GTGCCCGGGTTGGCGCGTTCGATCGCGGCCAGCGACCAATGCGCCAGCGCCTGATTGTTGGTGTCCGAGATCGTCAGGGTCGCATCGCCCAGCGACACGACGACTTCGCGTCTCTGCGCCTCGGGTGAGGGCCGCCAGAGACCAAGGGCTTCGAGCCGTTGGTACGCATCAAGCGCGGTCATGTCTTGGTTCGGGCCTGCTCTGCCTCGTTTCGTGCAAATGTAGCAAAACGCCGGGGCCGGGGCAAACGCGCAAAACAGGTGACGCAACGATCTGCGTGACGCAGGCATCAGCGCTGCGGTTAGATGGACCAGACGAGGAGGCAGTCCATGGGAAAATGGGTGAAACGTTTGGGCGCGGCGGCTTTGGGGCTGGGGGCGCTGGCCGGAGCCGCGTGGTGGGCGGCCGGGCCGCAATGGCGCATGTTCCTGTTGGACCCGCCCAGCGACACCAACGTGTTGTTCTGGACGCAGTCCCAGCGCGACGCGGGCTTTGCCCTGTCGGACCGCATCCCGTTCATCAACGCGCTGCCCATCGCCGCGGGCGGCACGCCGCGCCCTTTGCCGCAAGGCACGCCTCTGGCGCTGGACATGGATGTGGACGCCTACATGCGTGCGCAAAACAGCGCCGCAATTCTGGTGCTGCACAAAGGCGCGCTGCGGATGGAACGCTATGGTCTGCATCAGGGCCCGGATGCGCGCTGGACAAGCTTTTCCGTGGCCAAATCCGTCACCTCGACGCTGGTGGGCGCCGCGCTGCGTGACGGCCATATCGACAGCCTTGATGACAGGGTGTCCGACTATGTGGCGGGGCTGAAAGGTTCGGCCTATGACGATGTAAGCATCCGGCAGCTGCTGACGATGACCTCGGGCGTGCGCTGGACCGAGGATTACGAGGACCCGGCCTCGGACGTGGCGCAGTTTCGCAGCGTAACCCCGGTACCGGGCGAGGCATCGCTGGTCACCTACATGAAACGCCTGCCGCGCGCCCATCCGCCGGGCGAGGTGTTCAACTATTCCACCGGTGAGACGAACCTTGTCGGCGTTCTGGTGTCCCAAGCGGTGGGCATGGGCGTGGCGCAATACCTGTCACAGACGATCTGGCAGCCCTACGGCATGGCGCATCCGGGCAGCTGGGTCACCGCCGCAACCGGAGAAGAGATCAGCGGCTGCTGCCTGCAGGCCACGGCGCGCGATTACGCGCGGTTCGGCCAGTTCATCCTGGACGGAGGCCGGATCAACGGGGCGCCCGTTCTGGCTGACGGCTGGGTCAGCGAAGCAACAGGCCTGCGGCAACCGATCGAAACGGACCAGCGCCGCGACTATGGCTATCAGTGGTGGGTGCTGGATCAGGGCGCCTTTACCGCCATTGGCATCTTTGGGCAGGGCATCTTCATCGACCCGGCGCGCGATCTGGTGATTGTCACGCACAGCAGCTGGCAGGATTCGCGCGGCAAGGCGCAGGGCCAGAGCGATGCGCGCTATGACTTCTATGCTGCCGTGCAGGCCGCAATCGACGCAGAGTAACCGAGCGCTGCGCTAGGCGTGCAAGGTCTTGCGCAGCTCGAACTTCTGGATCTTGCCGGTGGAGGTCTTGGGCAGCTCCTGGAACACCACGGCCTTGGGCGTCTTGAACCCTGCCAGACGTTCGCGGGCAAAGGCGATCAGCTCGGCCTCGGTCACGCTTTGGCCGTCGATCAGCTCGACAAAGGCGCAGGGCACCTCGCCCCACTTGTCATCCGGCTTGGCGACCACCGCGCAGAGCGATACCGCGGGATGCGCCATCAGCGTTGCTTCGACCTCGACCGACGAGATGTTCTCGCCGCCCGAGATGATGATGTCCTTCATCCGGTCGGCGATCTGCACATAGCTGTCGGGGTGCTGGATCGCGATATCGCCGGAATGGAAATAGCCGCCCTTGAAGGCCTCTTCGGTGGCGGCAGGGTTCTTCAGATAGCCCTTCATCACCGAATTGCCGCGCATCACGATCTCGCCTTGCGTGGTGCCGTCGCGGGGGATGGGGGTCATCGTCTCGTCCACGACCGTGACATCCTCCATCATCGGGAAGCCGACGCCCTGACGTGCCTTGATCCCGGCCTTTTCGTCCTGGCCGAGGCCGTCCCAATCGGCGTTCCACAGGCATTCGGTCACGTGGCCGTAGGTTTCGGTCAGGCCGTAGACCTGCGTGACGTTGAACCCCAGCTTTTCGATCCCCGCCAGCGTGGCGGGGGCGGGGGGCGCGCCGGCGGTGAAGACCTCGACAATGTGATCAAAATCGCGCCGCGCCTCGGCAGGCGCGTTGACGATCATGTTCAGCACGATGGGCGCGCCGCCAAAATGGGTGACGCCCTCGTCCGCGATGCCGTTGTAGATCGCTTGCGGGGTGATGTCGCGGCAGCACACGACCGTGCCGCCGACCAGAGGCATCATCCAGGTGTGGTTCCAGCCGTTGCAGTGAAACAGCGGCACAATCGCCATGAACACCGGATGCAGCACCATGCGCCAGCTGACCACGGTGCCCATGGTCATCAGATAGGCGCCCCGGTGGTGGTACACCACGCCTTTGGGCCGCCCCGTGGTGCCGGAGGTGTAGTTGAGCGACAGGCTCTCCCACTCATCCTCGGGCATGATCCAGTCAAAGCCCGGATCGCCTTTGGCCAGCAGGTCTTCGTAGGTCAGGTGCCGGCCCGAGGCGGGGTGGCCGGCTGCGTCGTCAGCGGCTTCGATGATGGTGGGGGCGGGGCCGTCCATCGCGGCGATGGCCTCTTCGACCGGGCCCAGGAACTGAGGGTCGACGATCACCGCCTTCGCGCCGCCGTGATCCAGGATGTAGGCAATCGTGTCTGTGTCGAGCCGGGTGTTGATCGTGTTCAGAACTGCGCCGCAGGCGGGCACGCCAAAGCTGGCCTCGACTTGCGCGGGGATGTTGGGCAGGACCGTCGCGACCACGTCGCCGGGCGCGATGCCCATGCCCGCCAGCGCCGAGGCAAGCTGCGTCACGCGCGCGTGGTATTCGGCATAGCTTTTGCGGTGCGCGCCATAGACCACGGCCAGCCGACCCGGAAACACCTGCGCCGCGCGCCGCAGATGCGACAGGGGTGTCAGGGGCACATAGTTTGCCGCGCACTTGCCCAGACCGGTTTCGTCTGCCATCCAACCCATGTGACCCTCCCGAAGACGTGGATTTGGAGCGGCACCTTGGGGCAAATCCCCCCCTTTGGGAAGGCGCGAAATGAACGCAACGGCAGACACACCGCTTCGCCCCCGGCAGGCCGCTTTGGCTATGGTCGGCGCGATGGCTCTGGTGGGGGCAGTGGACACCACGGTTGTGGAAATCGCCAAGGTGGTCAGTGTTTGGCAGTTCTTTGTCGTGCGTACCGCGCTGGCGGCTCCGATGATCTGCCTGATTGCATGGGTGATCGGCATGTCCCTGCGGCCGGTCAGCTGGCGCGCGGTGATGCTGCGCTCGGCCCTGATCGCGGCGGCGATGGTGCTGTATTTCGGAGCGCTCGGCTTTGTGCCCATCGCGCAGGCGCTGGCGGGGCTGTTCACCGCGCCGATCTTTATCCTGCTGATCACCGTCTTCGTGCAGGGCAAACGGATCGGCATCTGGCGCATCCTGGCCGTGGGCATCGGGTTTCTGGGCGTGGTCCTGGTGCTGGACCCGGGGTCGGACGGGTTTCACCCGGCGATGGCGATCCCGCTTCTGGGCGGGCTTCTGTATGCCAGCGGGTCGGTCATCACCCGGACGCTCTGCGCGCAGGAGACAACCCTGTCGATGCTGCTGGGCATGTTCCTGTGGCAGGCCATATTCGGCCTGATCGGGATGGCCGTTGCGCCCGTGGGCGACGATTTCATCACCCGGCCCGTCACCTGGGATCTGTGGCCCGTGGCGCATTGGATCGTGGCGCAGGCGGTGCTGTCGCTCATGGGGGTGGGGCTGATCATCTGGGCCTACCAGAACGGCGAGGCCAGCCATGTGACGGTGTTCGAATACACGATCTTTATCTTCGGGCCGCTGGTCGCCTATCTGGCCTTTGGCCAGACGGTCGGGCCAATGGCCTTGCTCGGTATCGCGCTCATCGCTGCGGCGGGCACCATCATCGCGCTGAGGTCTGGCCCATGATTATCTCGCCCGGTCGCCGCTACGTGTTTGTGCATGCGCCCAAGACAGGCGGCACCGCCATGGCGCTGGCGCTCGAGGCGCGCGCGATGAAGGATGACATCCTGATCGGCGACACCCCCAAGGCGAAACGCCGCAAAAAGCGTCTGGCGGGGATCGAGGTGCCCGGACGCCTGTGGAAACACAGCACGCTGGCTGACGTTGCGGGCCTTGTCACGCGCGAGATGGCCGAGACGTTTCTCATCTTTACCCTCGTGCGCAACCCTTGGGATCGGATGGTCAGCTATTACCACTGGCTGCAGGGGCAGACATTCGATCACCCCGCTGTCGCGCTGGCCGAGCGTCTGTCGTTCGGCGAATTTGTCCAGCACCCCGAGATTGCCTCCAGCTTTCGCTCCGCGCCGGCGGCGGCCTATGTCACCGACGCGCGGGGCCTCTGCCGGGCGCATTTCGTGCGGCTTGAACATCTGGCGACCGATCTGGCGCCGGTGGAAGAGCACCTTGGCTTTGCGCTCGACATGCCCCATGCAAACCAAAGCATGCGGGACAAGGACTGGCGCGGATATTACGACCCGGCGTCCGTCGATGC
>JAHDCH010000239.1:0-3229 GCA_020629995.1 Pseudaestuariivita sp.
CGCAGATGATGGTCGACGGCGAGGCCGAGATCGACATGGCCTCGCTCGACCCCAAACGCTACAGCCAAAGCTGGATGACAACCGAGTTCGCCGCGCGCAAGAACGAGGAATGCTACGAGCACGTCTACATCCTGCACCACCCCGACGAAGAGCGCGAAGCCTGCCGCCCCCTGCGCACCGCCCCGGCCTACGACCGGCAAAAGGCGCTGGGCGCGCAATTCGGCTGGGTCAACGGGTGGGAACGGCCCAACTATTATGGCCCCCTGGATGCGCCGGAAAACTTTGACCATGACGCCCGGTCGTTCCGCCGTGGCGGCTGGTGGCAACACGCCGTGGACGAAGCCAAGGCCGTGCGCGAGGGCGTCGGCCTGATCGACGCCACCGCCTTTACCAAACATGTGGTCAAAGGCCCCGGCGCAACCGCTTTCCTCGATTGGTTCACCTGCAACAAGCTGCCCAAGGTCGGCCGGATCAACCTGACCTACGCTTTGACGGCGGCGGGCACCACGCGCACCGAATACACCATCGTCCGCAATGGCGAGAGCTCGTATTATCTTGTCTCCGCAGGGGCTTGGACGGAATACGACGCGGATTTCCTGCGCAAGGCGGCCGAGGACAAGGCCGGTGAATTCGGGTACATCGAAATTCAGGACGTCACCACGCAGTGGGGTGTCTTTGCCATTGCCGGCCCCAAGTCGCGCGACGTGCTGCGCGAAGTGATCAAGGATGCCGACCCGGACACCGCGCTGTCCAACAAACGTTTCCCGTGGCTATCCGCCCGCCAGATCGAGCTGGGCATGTGCCCCGTCAATGCGATCCGCGTGGCCTATACCGGCGAGCTGGGCTGGGAGCTGCACCACCCGATCGAGATGCAGAACTACCTGTGGGATCTGCTGATGGAGGCGGGTGCAAAGCACGGTATGAAGCTGGTCGGCGCGCGGGCGCAGAACTGGCTGCGGCAAGAGAAATCGTATCGCGCGTTTGGCACCGAACTGGGCCGGGATGCGACCCCGCTCGAGGCAGACCTGCCGCGCTTTGTCGACCTGTCCAAAGATTTTCACGGCAAGGCCGAGATGGAGAAAATCGGTGTGCGGTCAAAGTGTTGCACGTTGCTGATCGACGGGCCCGACGGTGCCGATCCCTGGGGCCGCGAGGCGCTTTATCACGACGGAACCCGCGTGGGCCGGCTGACCTCGGGCGGCTATTCGGTGGCCTTTGGCAAGTCCATCGGAATGGGCTATTTGCCGCCCGAGCTGGCGGTGCCGGGGACAAAGGTCAAGGTCCGGATGCTGAACGAGCTGTGGGATGCCGAAGTCACCGAGGACAGCCCGTATGACCCACGAAACGAGACCATCCGCAAAGATGGGTGACGAGCACCCATCCTACGCGAAACGGTCCCTGGACGTGTAGGGTGGGTGCTCGTCACCCACCCTGAGCCGCGAAGGCCAGGGCCACCACGATCAACATGGACACCGCCATCGCGACATTGATGGCGCGTTGCTGGCGGTCGGGCAGGTTCAGCCGTCGCAAGGCGCTGCCGAACCACACCCACAGCACATGCAGCGGCAGCCAGATCGCGTTGAACACCAGAGCCTTGATCACCACTTCGGTGACATAAGCATCTGGATAGATTGGGAAATTCGCAAAGAGAAAGGTGTTGACGACATAGGCCTTGGGGTTGATCGGCTGCAACAGGAACCCGCCCAGAATGCCGGGTTCTTTCTCGGCGTCGATGAAGGCGATCTTGCTGCCTGCCAGAGCAATACGCGCCGCGAGATAGAGCAGGTACAGCGTCGAGGCGACCATCAGAACGGTGCGGATCACGGGGCTGGCCAGGATCAGAGCCGCAAGCCCAGTGATCACAGCCAGCATCACCGCCGCGTTCCCGATCATCAGCCCCAGCACATACCGCAGCCCCGCACGCATCCCGAACGCCGCGCTGACACCCGCCGCCGACAAAACACCCGGTCCGGGCGTGATGATCAGAAAGAAGATGGCAGCGGCGAAGGTGAGCATGGGGTCGCAAATCTGTACATATTGCCAACTTTAGGGGGCGAAAGTGAGCAGATTGCCCTGACAAGCGCAACACCCATAGCGCGCATGGGGCACAAGATCTTAACCACGTGGCGCAGGGTCTGATTCAAGGATGAGCGACACGAGGTCGGCCATCGCGGTCAGGCCGCCAAGGCCATCTCTGGCCTCCAGCTCGGTCAGGCCGAGGTATGCGCCATAGATCAGCCGCGCCCGGCCCGGAAGGTCGAGAGAAAGCTCGGACAGCACGTCCTCAAGATAGCCCATACGCCGCGCATCCACCCGGGCGACGGCCTTTGCCACCGCAGGATCGACCTGTGCCCAGGCCCGAAGCGCAGGCTCGGCTGCGGCGCCGCCCACGTCCGCATCGGGCGGCAGAACAGCAGCCTCGGCCAGGGCACGAAGCCTGTCAGCCGGATCGGGGATCGCGGCAAGAAGGGCCACGACATCGTCAAAGGCCCGCGCCTCCCAATAGACCAGCATTGCTGCATGCAGGTCGGGCAGGGCCGGGAAGTGCCAATAGAACGAGCCTTTGGTCGCGCCAAGCGACCGCGCGATGGGTTCGACCCGCACAGCCCCCGGCCCCCCCGTCACAAGCGCGCGGAAGCCAGCGAGGACCCATGCCTCGGCGGTCAGTCGTGGTCGTCGGGCCATGCGGCGCACCATACGGGGGCGTATTGTCTTGCGCAACGTCTTATGTCAAACATACGGATGCGTATGTTTGAAAAGCGAGGGATGGCATGGCTGTGAACAGATGGATGGCGTCGGCGTCGGCGATGATGGGGGTGACCGTGCTGGTGCATGTCTTTGTGGGCGGGCCGGAGATACACGTGCCGGTACAGGCGAGTACGCTTGACCCGGTGGTGCGGGGCGTGTCGGCGGTGCTGTGGCATGGGATGACGGCGCTGTTGGCGATCTGTGCGGTGGCGCTGGCTTGGCTGGCGCGGCACAGGAACCGCCCGCTGGAATGGGTGCTGATCGCGCTACAGGTCAGCTTTGCGGGCCTGTTCCTGTGGGTTGGCGCGGCGCAGCTTGGCGATCTGTGGCCGATGCCGCAATGGATCATCTTTCTTGGCATTCCGGCGGTGATGCTGGCCGCGCGGCGGCGTCAGACGTGAAAACACAAAAGGCCCCGGCATGGTGTCCGGGGCCTTTGATGATGCGAGGCGGCCTGCAAGGGCCGATGAGCGGGTCGGGC
>JAHDCH010000239.1:3329-4708 GCA_020629995.1 Pseudaestuariivita sp.
GCGATGACCTGAGCCTGAATCTCGGCGGCGCCCTCAAAGATGTTCAGGATGCGTGCATCGCACAGGATGCGGCTGACCTTGTATTCGAGGGCAAAGCCGTTCCCGCCGTGGATCTGCAAAGCATTGTCCGCCGCCGACCACGCCACACGAGCGCCGAGCAGCTTGGCCATGCCAGCCTCAAGATCGCAGCGGCGCTCTTCATCTTTCTCGCGGGCCGAGAAGTAGGTCAGCTGGCGCGCGACCATCGTTTCGACCGCCATCATCGCCAGTTTCGACGCAACGCGCGGGAAGGCGATCAGAGGCTTGCCGAATTGCTTGCGGTCCTCGGCGTATTGCATCGCCACGTCGATCGCCGAACAGGCCACACCCACGGCGCGGGCCGCGGTCTGGATGCGGGCGCTTTCGAACGTCTGCATCAGCTGTTTGAAGCCCTGGCCTTCGACGCCGCCCAGAAGGTTCTCGCCCTTCACGGCAAAGCCGTCGAAATTGACCGTGTATTCCTTCATCCCGCGATAGCCGAGCACCTCGATTTCGCCGCCCGAGATGCCCGGGTCTTGCCAGGGCGCTTCATCGGTGCCGGGCGTCTTTTCGGCCAGGAACATCGACAGGCCCTTGTAATCGTCGGTGTCCGGCACCGTGCGGGCCAGAACGGTCATCACATGGGTGCGCGCGGCATGGGTGATCCACGTCTTGTTGCCGGTGATCGACCAATCGTCGCCGTCCTTCACCGCCTTGGTGCGCAAAGCGCCAAGGTCCGAGCCGGTGTTCGGCTCGGTAAAGACGGCCGTGGGCAGGATCTCACCCGAAGCGAGGCCGGGCAGCCATTTCTCTTTCTGAGCCTCGGTGCCGCCGCAGAGGATCAGCTCGGCCGCGATTTCGGACCGCGTGCCCAGTGAGCCGACGCCGATATAGGCGCGGGACAGTTCTTCGGACACCACGCACATCGACGCTTTGGACAGGCCCAGCCCGCCATATTCCTCGGGGATGGTCAGACCAAAGACGCCCAGCTCGGCCAGCTCGTAGATGATCTCCATCGGGATCAGCTCGTCCTTGAGGTGCCATTCGTGGGCATGCGGCTCGACCTTGTCGAGGGCAAAGCGGCGGAACTGATCGCGGATCATCTCCAGCTCTTCATCGAGGCCCGAAGCGCCGACGGTCGCGTTCGCCTTTTGCTCTTGCATCAGGGCGACCACACGCATCCGTGCGGCCTGAGTGTTGCCCGATTGGGTGAGCATCATCACAGCGTCGTTCATCAGCGCGCGCTGGTCGTCCTGGCCAAGGCCAAGGTCCTGAAGGCGGACAATCTCGCCCTGGTTCATCTGGATGCCGCCGTAGAGCTGCCAGAGGTATTCGCCAAAGGCGATCTGGTGGATCAGCTG
>JAHDCH010000240.1 GCA_020629995.1 Pseudaestuariivita sp.
TTGTCAGTCAACTTGTCGGCAATTTGCCGGATCAGCCGTAGACGCTTTCCTTGCCGAAGCGCTTGGTCAGCATGTAGTAGATCACGGCGCGGTACTTGTTGCGTTCCGACTTGCCGTAGGTTTCGATCGCGCTGTTGATGGCGTCCATCAGTTCGGGACCATCGGCCAGACCCAGCTTTTTCATCAAAAAGTTGGTCTTGACGGTTTCCAGCTCGGCGGGTTGCGAGCCTGCAACCGTCGACGCATCCGCGTTGTAAATCGCGGGGCCGCAGCCGATGGTCACCTTCGTCAGAAGGGCCATATCAGGCTCCATGCCGCATTTGTTCCGCAGGTCATCTGCGTATTGCGCAATCAGTTCGTCACGCTTTCCCATAGTTCGCTCCCGGTCCCGGTTCTTGTGTGTTGTGTGGCTGATGCCATGCGCAAAGGTCGCAAACTTGCTCCAACCTGACAATGGGAAATGGAGCGCTCACTTTCCCCCCGTGACGTAACGGCAAAAAGGGGCCGAATTCGGCCCCTTTTCGACGGTTATTTCAGCTGCGATCAGATCACGTCGGCAATGCGCATGTCGCCGTCGATGCTTTCGATCTCGCTTTCGTCGATCTCGGGCAGTGCCTTGAGCTCGTCTTCGGTCATGCTGATTTCAAGCCGATTGTCGGCGGTCAGCTCGAATTCCTCAAACGGGAGCGAGACGGTGTATTCACCCAGACCCAGAAAGCCACCGATCCCGATCACGGCCGCCACGGTGTCGTAGCTGTCGACGATATAGTCGATCTCGCCGACAACGCGGTTGCGCTGGTCCACGACGGTCAGGCCGATCACGTCGTCCACGGTCCGCTCGGTCAGCGGGGTCATGTCGACATTGGTCACCGATGTGGCGATCTCGTCTTCGGTCACCGCTGCTGCCACGTCAGCCTCGGCGGTGTCCCCGACAGTGTTCGTGCCGATGGTCGCCGGAACGCCATTCTCTGCCCGAGCGAACGGGACCGGATTGGCGATGGCCTCGCTCAGCAGCACCTCGCCGTCGATCGACGTCAGGCCCATCTCGCTGATTTCCGGCATCGCCTTCAGCTCTTCGGCGGTTTTCGAGATCACAAGGTCGCGGATCAGCTCGCCTTCGCCGTCACCCATTTCAAAATCGGTAAGCGGCATCGCGACGGTGTATTCACCCAGACCAAGGAAACCGCCCACGCCGATCACGCCGGCCACCGTGCCGTCTTGCACGATCACATAGTCGATCTCGCCCACATCGTCGCCGGCGGGGGTGCGGACCGACATGCCGATGATATCGCCAACGGTCATGTTCTTGATCCATTCGGGGCCGGCCGCGGCCGCGTCAGCGGTCACTTTGGGCATCTGCGTCATGTCAGCCTTGTCGCCGGTCTTGTGCGCGTCAGCAAAGGCGCTACCGGCCACAAGCGCAGCCACAGCGGTTGCAGTCAGGGTTGTCTTGAGGGTCATTTCAAAAGTCCTCCATCCAAGTGTGAGATTGGAGGCTGAACAAAAAAACCCGCGGCCTGGTTCCGGCCGCGGGCTGTAAAAAACTGTGGGAACCCAGAGGGTTCCAACCGCGTTGCGGTGCCCTCAATACCGATAATGTTCTGGTTTGTAGGGGCCTTCGGGTTTGACGCCGATGTAGGAGGCCTGGTCGGCATCCAGCTGGGTGAGCTTGACGCCGATGCGGCCCAGGTGCAGGCGCGCGACCTTCTCGTCCAGATGCTTGGGCAGGATGTAGACCTCGTTGCCATAGGCCTCGCCGTTGGTCCACAGCTCGATCTGCGCCAGAACCTGGTTGGTGAACGACGCCGACATCACGAACGACGGGTGGCCCGTCGCGTTGCCAAGGTTCAGAAGGCGCCCCTCGGACAGCAGGATGATGCGATTGCCGTTCGGCATCTCGATCATGTCCACCTGTTCCTTGATGTTCGTCCACTTGTGGTTCTTGAGCGCGGCGACCTGGATCTCGTTGTCGAAGTGGCCGATGTTGCCCACGATCGCCATGTCCTTCATCTCGCGCATGTGCTCGATGCGGATCACGTCCTTGTTGCCGGTCGTCGTGATGAAGACATCCGCCGAGGACACCACATCCTCGAGCAGAACCACCTCGAACCCGTCCATCGCGGCCTGCAGGGCGCAGATCGGGTCAACCTCGGTCACCTTCACGCGCGCGCCGGCACCGGCCAGCGACGCCGCCGAGCCTTTGCCCACATCGCCATAGCCCATCACGACCGCGACCTTGCCGGCCATCATCGTGTCGGTGGCGCGGCGGATGCCGTCGACCAGCGATTCCTTGCAGCCGTATTTGTTATCAAACTTCGATTTGGTTACGGAATCGTTGACGTTGATCGCCGGGAAGGGCAGCTGGCCATCGCGCACCAGCTGATACAGGCGGTTGACGCCCGTGGTCGTCTCCTCCGACACGCCCTTGATCTGGTCGCGCATCTTGGTGAACCAGCCGGGGCTTGCCGCCATCCGCTTGGCGATCTGCGCCTTGATCACCTCTTCCTCTTCCGAGGTCGGCACGGGGATGATGTCCTCGCCCGCTTCGGCGCGCGCGCCCAGCAGAACATACAGCGTCGCGTCGCCGCCATCGTCCAGGATCATGTTCGGGCCTTCGTCGAACATGAACGACTTGTCGAGGTAGTCCCAATGCTCTTCCAGCGTCTGGCCCTTGATCGCAAAGACCGGCGTGCCGCCCGCGGCAATCGCCGCCGCGGCGTGGTCCTGCGTCGAAAAGATGTTGCACGAGGCCCAGCGCACATCCGCGCCCAGCTCGACCAGCGTTTCGATCAGAACCGCCGTCTGGATCGTCATGTGCAGCGAACCCACGATCCGCGCGCCTTTCAGCGGCTTCTTCGCGCCATACTCTTCGCGAAGCGCCATCAGACCCGGCATCTCCGTCTCCGCAATATCCAGCTCCTTGCGGCCAAACTCGGCAAGCGAAATGTCTTTAACGATGTAATCTGTCATGTCAGCCCTATCGGTGTCGCGCGCGGCGGACGTGCCGAACGCGGGAATTTGCACGCGCTCGTTATCGCGGCTGACTTGTGATGACAATAAATTAAGCATGTGTCGGCGGGAATCCGGCCTACCCAGTAGGCACAAGGCCAATACGAAGGCATAGGTTGTGATCTGCTAGGCGGCGCGCGTAACAACCGCATGTGTGTGAGGAGAGCGATAATGGCCCCGAAATTTGGAACAAGCGGTCTGCGCGGGTTGGTCAGCGACCTGACTGACGCCTTGGTCGCAGATTACACAAAAGCTTTTGCCAGGTCCTGCGCGACGGGCGGAACCGTCTTTCTGGGACGCGATCTGAGAGAAAGCTCGCCCAGGATTTCGTCGGCGGTTGCCGAGGCCTGCCTGGCTGAAGGTCTGGACGTTATCGACTGCGCCGAGGTGCCCACGCCCGCGCTGGCCATGGCAGCAGGCGTGGCCGGCGCCGGCGCAATCATGGTCACCGGCAGCCACATCCCGGCAGACCGGAACGGACTGAAGTTTTACACCCCAACCGGGGAAATCGGAAAAGACGACGAAGCGCGCATCCTTGCCTGCGTCGGAACCGGGGCCGGCAAGGCAGTTCGGCGCGGGACGCTCAGCACGCGCGATATCCTGCCGGACTTCGCCAACCGCTACGTAAGTGCCTTTGGCGGCAAGGCCCTGAGCGGCATGCGCGTGGGTGTCTACCAACACAGCTCGGTCGCGCGCGACATCCTTGGCACGGCGTTGGAGCAGCTGGGCGCAGACGTGGTGCGGCTGGGCCGGTCGGACAGTTTCATCCCCGTCGATACCGAAGCACTGGACCCGGACATGCAGAGCCGGCTGTCCGGATGGGCAACCGAGCACCAACTGGATGCAATCGTATCGACCGATGGGGACGCGGACAGACCCATGGTTGCGGATGCAAACGGGCGGATCGTGCCCGGCGATGTGCTGGGAGTTTTGACCGCCCGCCAGATTGGCGCGCGTCATATCTGCACGCCTGTGTCGTCGAACAGCATGGTCTCGGGCATGGCCGAGTTCGAGTCGGTCGCGCTGACGCGCATCGGGTCGCCTTACGTGATCGCTGCGATGGAGGCAGCAGGGCCGGATGCGGCCGTCGCTGGTTATGAAGCCAACGGTGGATTCCTTTTGGGTTTTGCAGCGCAGGGGCCGGCTGGCGACCTGGCGCCACTGATGACCCGTGATTGCATGTTGCCAATCATCGCGCCGCTTTTTGCCGCGGCCTCTGGGGGCCGGACGCTTGCTGATCTGGTGGCCGCGCTGCCACAGGTTTTTACCGCGGCCGACCGGGTTGCAGGCGTGCCAACCGAAGCTTCGGCACAGTTGATCGCGCATCTAACACAGGATCAAGCCGCAAGGGTCGCATTCTTTGATACGGGCGCGCCCGAACAGAGCATCGATCTTACCGACGGGCTGCGCGTCCGGTTCAAAAACCGCGAGGTGGTGCATCTGAGACCCTCGGGGAACGCGCCCGAATGCCGGTGTTATGCGGAAAGTTCGAGCCCCGAGCGGGCGCGGGCACTGGTTGCCGGGCATCTGGCGCGGCTGCGCGCGCGGCTGGGCTGAGGTGTTGCGCAAACAAGGCAGACTGCGGACGCTGTGATCAAACCCATTTAACAGGCGACGCGCTAGGGGATTGCCAACGTTGCAATCGATGGAGCGCCCCCATGGCCAATTCGCCCGCGGACAGGTCCGCCC
>JAHDCH010000241.1:0-1151 GCA_020629995.1 Pseudaestuariivita sp.
CCCTCGCCGACGCGGCGGTTGGTGTCCTCGGTCACGCGGTAATGCACGATGGCTCCGTTTGGCCCTGCACCCGCGATGGTTTCAAAGGACACATCCTGCAGCGCGTTGGTGGCGCGGCGAAACCCTTCCAGCCGGGTGACCACGTCAATCTCGGTCAGGCTGCCCGGCGGCTGGGCGTCCAGCCAGCACAGGAATTCGCACATCGCCGCTCCGTCCCTCAGATGCGCCTCCCGGGTTCCGGCAATCTCGACCTCGGTCTTGCAGGCCTTGGGCAGGACGCACGGATCGACGGCATAGGCTATCGGCACATCCGCCCCTTCAAGCGCAAGGCGCACCGCCTCTGGGCAGGTGCTCTCGTCTATCCTCACCGGGCCGTTCAGCGCCTCCAGCGCCGGCTCAAAGGCGCTCCAACCGGCCAAGTCTACGGCTTCGTCGGGGCCCAGGTCCCCGAACTTGGCCGGGTCCGAAAACAGGCCGACCCGCCCGTCTGCGTGCAGGATGCCAAAGGCCTGCACGATGGGGATGCGCGGGATGTCCGCGCCGCGGATGTTCAGCATCCAGCACAGCGAATCCGGCAGCGTCAGCACCGCCGCTTCGTGGCCCGCCTCGGCCAGATCGCGTGCCGCCCGGGCGCGTTTGTCGCCCGAGGTCATGCCGGCAAATTCGATTGGGTACGGCACGGCTTTGGCGCTGGGCGGGGCCGGGCGATCTTGCCACAGCGGATCGATCAGATTGGCGACGGGTTCCAGCACCGCGTCCGTCCCTTCCAGCGCTTCGCGCAGGTCGGCGATCTCGCGCACTGTGTGCAGCCAGGGGTCGAACCCGATCCGCCCGACCGCGCCTTGCGCCTTCAGCCATCCGGCCAGCGTGGTTTCCGGCCAGTCGACCGGGGTAAAGACATCGGCCACCTGCGCTCGCACCTGCACGCGGTAGCGCCCGTCGACAAACACGCCCGCTTCATCCGTCAGCACGCAGGCAAAGCCCGCCGACCCCGTGAACCCCGTCAGCCAGGTCAGCCGCTCGTCACAGGGGGCGACATATTCGCCCTGATGCCGGTCGGCCTTGGGCACCAGAAATCCCGCCAGCCCCTGCGCTTCCATCGCGGTGCGCAAGGCCTTGAGACGGGGTGGCCCCTGATCGGGCGTGGCGGT
>JAHDCH010000241.1:1251-4692 GCA_020629995.1 Pseudaestuariivita sp.
TCGCTGTCGAACAGGGCGGCCAGCTGTTCGGTCATGGCTCCGGCCAGCTGTTCGACGTCGGTGATGGTGACGGCGCGGTCGTAATAGCGGGTCACGTCGTGCCCGATGCCGATGGCGAGCAGCTCGACCTGCCGCTTTTTCTCGACCATGGCGATCACGTCGCGCAGGTGTTTTTCCAGGTAATTCGCGGGGTTAACCGACAGGGTGCTGTCATCGACCGGCGCGCCGTCGCTGATCACCATCAGGATCTTGCGCGCCTCGGGCCGGCCCGCCATGCGCCGGTGCGCCCATTCCAGCGCCTCGCCGTCGATGTTTTCCTTCAGCAGGCCCTCTTTCATCATCAGCCCAAGGTTGGGCCTTGCCCGCCGCCAGGGCGCGTCGGCGCCCTTGTAGATGATGTGGCGCAGATCATTCAGGCGTCCGGGCTGCTGTTCGCGCCCCGAGTTCAGCCAGGTCTCGCGGCTTTGGCCGCCCTTCCAAGCCTTTGTTGTAAAACCCAGAATCTCGACCTTGACGCTGCACCGCTCAAGCGTACGCGCCAGAACGTCGGCGCAGATCGCCGCAATCGAGATCGGCCGCCCGCGCATCGAACCCGAGTTGTCCAGAAGCAGGGTCACCACCGTATCGCGGAACTCGGTGTCCTTTTCGATCTTGAAGCTAAGCGGCGTCGTGGGGTTGGCCACCACCCGCGCCAGACGGCCCGCATCCAGCATGCCCTCTTCCAGATCGAACTCCCAGCTGCGGTTCTGCTGTGCCTGCAGGCGGCGTTGCAGCTTGTTGGCCAGCCGGCTGACCGCGCCCTTGAGCGGCTCGAGCTGTTGATCCAGATAGGCGCGCAGGCGCTCCAGCTCGATCGGCTCGGCCAGGTCCTCGGCGCGGACTTCTTCGTCGTACTCGGTTGAATAGACTGAATAATCCGGATCTGCGTCGGAAATCGGCTGGGCCTGCGGCGGCTCAAGCGGAGCCTCGCCCTCGGGCATCTCGGTCTCTTCGCCCATCTCCTGATCGGCCATTTCGTCCATCGAGACCTGGGCCTGTGCCGCGTCCTGCTGCTGTTCCTGGCTTTGTTCGGCGCTGGCGTCGGCCTCTTCTTCGCTGTCGTCCTCGCCGGTGCTTTCGGGCTCGTCCTGATCGTCTTCGCCGCTTTCCGCTTCGTCGTCCTGATCGTCGTCAAACTGGTCGGGGTCTTCGCCCAGCTGGTCGCCATAGCCCAGATCGGTGATCATCTGGCGCGCGAACTTGGCAAAGGCCTGCTGATCGCTCAGAAGATCGTCAATGTTATCAAGCGTTTCGCCGGCCTGCTGTTCGATGAACCCGCGCCACAGGTTCATCACGTTCTGCGCGCCTTCGGGCAGGTCGCGGCCCGTGGCAAGGTGGCGGATCAGATAGCCCGCGGCCGTGGCCAGCGGCGCGTCCTCGGTCGAGGTGATCTGCGCATAGCCCTTGCGCGCGGCTTCCTGCCCGATCTTGGCGTCGATGTTGCTGGCGGTGCCGGGCATGTCGCGCGCGCCCATCGCCTCGCACCGCGCGGTCTCCATCGCCTCATAGAGATCGCGGGCCATGTCGCCGGGCGGGGCATAGCGGGCATGGGTGCCTTCATCGTTGTACTTGCGGTACATCGCCAGCGCATCGGCGGTGCCGCGCGCCACCAGCACTTCTTCGCGGGTCATCCGGCGGGTGACCTGCGGCAGGCGCATCTGATCGCCCGAAAGCCCTGCGGGATCAACGCTGTAGCTGACCGACAGTTCGGGGTCGTCGGCCATCACGCGGGTCGCTTCGGCCAGCGCTTTCTTGAACGGATCGGCAGGGTTGTCGTTTTGCGGTTTCGACATGGGCGGGCCCCCTCGGGATCAGCGGGGCGCGCGGGCGGCGCACCCCACAGGCAGGTCAGCCCAGGCTGACGCTTGCGGCGCTTTCGGGCAGTTCCTGATCGAAACAGCGTTGGAAGAATTCAGCGACGGTCTGGCGCTCCAGCTCGTCACATTTGTTCAGGAACGACACGCGGAAGGCATAGCCCACATCGCGGAAGATCTCCGAGTTCTGCGCCCAGGCGATCACCGTCCGCGGCGACATCACCGTCGACAGATCGCCGTTCATGAACGCGGTGCGGGTCAGGTCCGCGACGGTCACCATCTGCTTGACCTGCTTGCGGCCCGCTTCGGTGTTGTAGTTGGGCGCCTTCGACAGAATGATCGCCGTTTCGGCGTCAATCGAAAGATAGTTCAGCGTGGCCACCAGCGACCAGCGGTCCATCTGGCCCTGGTTGATCTGCTGCGTGCCGTGGTACAGGCCCGTCGTATCGCCCAGACCCACGGTGTTGGCCGTGGCAAAGATGCGGAAATAGGGGTGAGGGTGGATCACCTGGTTCTGATCCAGCAGGGTCAGCTTGCCGTCCACCTCCAGCACCCGCTGGATCACGAACATCACGTCGGCGCGGCCCGCGTCGTATTCGTCAAAGACGATCGCGGTGGGCGTGCGCAGGGCCCAGGGCAGGATGCCTTCCTGGAATTCGGTGACCTGCATGCCGTCCTTCAGCTTGATCGCGTCCTTGCCGATCAGGTCGATCCGGCTGATGTGGCTGTCGAGGTTGACGCGCACGGCGGGCCAGTTCAGGCGGCTTGCGACCTGTTCGATGTGGGTCGATTTGCCGGTGCCGTGATAGCCCTGGATCATCACGCGGCGGTTGTGGCTGAAACCGGCCAGAATGGCCATCGTGGTGTCGGGGTCGAACTTGTAGGTGCTGTCGCGGTCCGGCACCCGGTCTGTCGCCTCGGGAAAGCCGCGCACGACCATGTCGGTGTCGATGCCAAAGACTTCGCGCACGTTGATCTCGGTCGTCGGTTTCATGTCGAGCTCAGCTGCGCCGTCGGCCATCGGTTCGGTCCTTTTCGGGGTCGGTCAAATGTCAAAACTCCCCTGCAACATATCGCTGACAAGGGCAAGGGGAAGGGGCGCGCCGGATCATATGTGACCCCGTGCCGATTTTCCCCGTTGCCATGGCAGGCGCGGCGCGGCATCACTCGCGCCCATGATGACGCGCGATGACATCGATGCCCTGATTGCGCAGGTGGCCCTTGGCGACCGCCGCGCCTTTTCCCGACTTTATTCGCACACGTCCGCGAAACTCTTTGGCGTGGCGCTGCGTGTGTTGGGGCAGAGGGATTTGGCCGAAGAGGCCGTACAGGAGGCATTCGTGAAGGTCTGGCACAACGCCGGTCGCTATCGCGCGGGAACGTACTCGCCGATGACCTGGCTGATCACCATCGCGCGCAACACCGCCATCGACGCCAAGCGCAAACTGGCCGCCGAGGCGCGCCGCGACACGCGCGAGGACGCGGCCGAGCTGGTGCCGGACGGCGCCCATGGCCCGGCCAGGCTGGCCGAGATCAGCTCGGACATGCGGGCGCTCGCGGGCTGCATGGAGGCGCTGCCCGAAGGCCG